>NZ_JBHSKO010000010.1:0-253199 GCF_042657305.1 Pseudonocardia zijingensis
CGACGTGCAGCGCGATCAGCGCGAGCAGGATGCCCGGGATGAGCAGCACGTGCGCGATGTAGATCCGCGGGATGATCTCGGTACCGGGGAACTCACCGCCGAACAGCGCCCAGTGGGTCCAGGTGCCGACCACGGGCACCGCGAGGGTGAACCCGGACGCGATCCGCAGCCCGGTGCCGGACAGCAGGTCGTCGGGCAGCGAGTAGCCGGTGAACCCGGCGAAGAAGCCGAGGAACAGCAGCAGCACGCCGATCACCCAGTTGGCCTCGCGCGGCTTGCGGAAGGCGCCGGTGAAGTACGTGCGGAACATGTGCACGACCATCGCCGCCATGAACAGCAGCGCCGACCAGTGGTGCACCTGGCGGATGAACAGCCCGCCCCGGACGTCGAAGGAGATCTCCAGCGCGCTCTCGAACGCCCGCGACATGTGGATGCCGCGCAGGTTCTCGAACACGCCGTTGTAGGTGACCTCCTCCATGGAGGGGTCGAAGAAGACCGCCAGGTAGGTGCCCGACAGCAGCAGCACGATGAAGCTGTAGAGCGCGACCTCACCGAGCATGAACGACCAGTGGGTGGGGAAGACCTTGTTGAACTGCTTCCGCAGGCCCGCCGCCGGGTGGTAGCGCTGGTCGAGCTCGTCGAGGGCGCCGATCACCTTCGCGTTGGCCCCCGAGCCGGTGGGCGTGGTGAGCGAGCTCACGGGTTGTACCTCCGCTCCCAGAAGGCCGGGCCGACGGGCTCGGCGAAGTCGCCGGTGGCGACGAGGTATCCCTCGTCGTTGACAGTAATCGGAAGCTGGGGGAGCGGTCGGGTGCCCGGACCGAAGACCGGCCGGCCGTACTCGGTGGCCAGGAACTGCGTCTGGTGGCACGGGCAGAGGATGCGGTTGGTCTGCGCCTCGTACAGCGAGGTGGGGCAGCCCAGGTGCGTGCAGATCTTCGAGAAGGCGTAGTAGTCGCCGTAGTTGAAGTTCTCCTGGCCGTTGCGGTGCACCACCCGCTCGTCGGGCCGCAGGCGGATCAGCATCACGGGGGTGTCCGAGCCGCGCAGCCCGCGGATCAGGGCCTCCTCGTCGTCCCGCTCGGACTCCCGGAACGGGAACACCGTCTCCATCGAGCCGGGGGCCTGGTCCTCGGGGCGCACCAGCGACACCTCGTGCGGGTCGCCGGTGTCGCGCCGCAGGTACACGGTCTCGCCGTTCACGGGCCGCCAGCCGGTGACCCACAGCGCCGCCTCGTCGCCGCCCTTCCACGGGTTGCGCACCAGCGGCGCGATCGCCGCGATGCCCAACCCCAGGCCGAGCACGCCCGCGGCGCCCCCGGCGGCACGGATGATCAGCTTGCGGCGCGCGATGCCGGTGTCCTGGCCCGCCTTCACCAGCTGCGCGGTGACGGTGAGCCGGGCGACGTCGTCCGAGGCGCCGTCGTGGCGCTGCTGGACCGACACCTCGTCGGGGAAGAACTTCTTGATGTAGGCGATGACGCCGATCCCGAGCGCCAGCACCGAGAGCCCGAACGTGAAGCCGACCACCGGCGTGTACAGCGTGTACAGGCCGTAGCCCGGCTGGCCCGGAGCCACGTACTGGAACGGCCAGAACAGGAACGAACCCAGGAACGCCAGCCCGGACAGCGCGGAGATGACGAACCACAGCGCCACGGCCCGCTCCGCGCGCTTCTCCGCGCGGGTGCCCTTGATCGGCCACTTGTTCTGGTTGTGGACCACCTCGACGTCGTCGAGGGTGCTCGCGAGGCGCGCACGCTCCTCGAGTGTCATGTCCTCGACCTCGGCCGCGGTGGGCACGGCGGGTGGGTGCTGGTGGGACGTGGTCATGACTTGGCTCCCAGCCACATTGCGACTCCGACCATGGCGGCGATGCCGACGATGAAGGCCACGAGGCCCTCCGACACCGGCCCGACCCCGCCCAGCGGGTTGCCGCCCGGGTTGTTGTTCCCGTTCGTCACCGACATGACGTACGCGATGATGTCTTCCTTCTCCTCCGGCGCGAGCTGCCGGTCGGAGAACTTGGGCATGTTCTGCGGGCCCGTGAGCATCGCGGTGTAGATGTCCATCTCGGTGGCCGGGTCCAGCGTCGGCGCGTACTTGCCGGAGGACAGCGCACCGCCGCGGCCGGTGAAGTTGTGGCACGACGCGCAGTTCAGGCGGAACAGCTCGCCACCCCGGGCCGGGTCGCCGCCACGCAGGGCCTCGCCGTCGGCCGCGGGCCGCGTGGGACCGCCACCGTTGGCCTGGATGAACGCCCCGAGCGCGTCGATGTTCGCCGCGCCCTCCTCGGTGTGCGGGTCGAACTGCGGCGGCGGGGGCTTGCGCTGCGCCTGCGCCTCCTGGCGGGCCAGCGGCATCCGGCCCGTCGCCACCTGGAAGTAGACGGCCGCGTCACCGACGCCGATCAGGCTCGGACCGCGGTCCTGCACGCCCTGCAGGTTGGAACCGTGGCAGCTGACGCAGGTGTTGTTGTAGATCTGCTCGCCCTGCGCGATCAGCGCGGCGTCGCCCTCCTGCGCCGTGGCCACCTGCGGCTCCGGGGTGAAGGCCGTGTAGAGGCCACCCGCGGTGAGCAGGCCGATCCCCAGCGCCAGCGCGCCTGCCACGCGGCGGCGGAACCGGCTACGCGGCCCGCGGGGCTTCCTCGAAGGGGGTGTGGTGGTCATCGTCGGCGTCGTCCAACCTCTTACGGTCGCAGTAGTCGGGGTGCGCTGTGTCAGCGGATGAAGTAGATGACGGTGAACAGGCCGATCCACACGACGTCGACGAAGTGCCAGTAGTAGGACACGACGATCGCGGCGGTGGCCTGCTGCGGGGTGAACTTGCTGAGCTTCGTGCGGATCAGCAGGTAGACGAACGCGATGAGCCCGCCGGTGACGTGCAGGCCGTGGAAGCCCGTGGTCAGGTAGAACACCGTGCCGTAGGCGTCCGACGCGAGCGTGGTGCCCTCGTGCACGAGCTGGTAGTACTCGTAGCCCTGCCCGATGACGAAGGCGGTGCCCATCAGCAGCGTCAGCAGGTACCAGCGGCGCAGCCCGAACACGTCGCCGCGCTCCGCGGCGAACACCCCGAACTGGCAGGTGAACGACGACGCCACGAGGATGATCGTCACGACCAGCGCGTAGGGCACGTTCAAGTGCGTCGGCGGCGGCGGCCACGTCAGGTCCGGCGGGTTCTGTGCGCGCGCCGTGAAGTAGATCGCGAACAGCCCGGCGAAGAACATCAGCTCGCTGGACAGCCAGACGATCGTGCCGACGCTGACCAGGTTGGGGCGGTTCAGCGAGTGGATGCGCGCGCTGATCGTGGGAGCCGCAGTCGTCACCCGGGCAGTATGGACCATCTTCTACACGCTGTCGTCTTTACCCCCGGGGCAGGCGGGACGGGGCGGACGAGCACGTCGCACTACAGTTCATCGCTGTGAGCAGCCCCGTCCCGCACGAGACCCTGACCGTGCTGGTGTTCAGCCACCGCCCCGAGGTGCGTGAGGCCATCGTCACGGCCGTCGGCCGGCGCCCGGCGCCCGACCTGCCCCGCCTGCGCTTCCACGAGGTGAGCGGCATCGCGGACGTCCTGCAGGCGGCCGACTCGGGCGAGTTCGCCCTCGCCATCCTCGACGGCGAGGCCCAGCCCACCGGTGGCATGGGCCTGTCGCGCCAGCTCAAGAACGAGATCGACGACTGCCCGCCGATCATCGTCACCGTGCGCAGGCGCGACGACCGCTGGCTGGCCACCTGGTCGCAGGCCGACGCGGTGCTCGTCCACCCGCTCGACCCGATCACCGCCGCCGAGACGGTCGCCGACGTGCTGCGCGGGTCCACGGCGGTCGCGGTGCGCGGAGACGGCGGGGCGCCCGTCGGCACCGGTCGTGGCTGAGAGCGTCCTCAGCTGGCCGAACCTGCTCGGCCGGCTGATCCGCGGGGAGCACCTCGGCGCCGACGACACGGCGTGGGTGATGGACCGGGTCCTCTCGGCCGAGGCCACGAACGCGCAGCTGGCCGGGTTCCTGGTCGCGCTGCGCGCAAAGGGTGAGACCGCCGCCGAGGTCGCCGGGCTCGCCGAGGCGATGCTGCGCCACGCCCGCCGCGTCACCGTGGTCGGCCCGGCCGTGGACGTCGTGGGCACCGGCGGCGACCAGGCCCACACGGTCAACATCTCCACCATGAGCGCCGTCGTCGTCGCGGCAGCGGGGGCGCCGGTCGTCAAGCACGGCAACCGCGCCGCGTCGTCGTCCAGCGGGGCGGCCGACGTCCTCGAGGCGCTCGGCGTGGTGATCGACCTGCCGCCCGAGGGCGTCGCGGCGTGCGTGGCCGAGGTCGGCATCGGCTTCTGCTTCGCCCCGGTGTTCCACCCGGCGATGAGGCACGCGGCCGCGCCGCGCCGCGAGCTCGGCGTGCCCACCGCCATGAACGTGCTCGGCCCGCTCACCAACCCGGCCCAGCCGCCCGCCGCGCTCGTCGGGTGCGCCGACGCCCGGCTCGCCCCGGTGATCGCCGAGGTGTTCGCGGGGCGCGGGAAGTCGGCGCTCGTCGTCCGCGGCGACGACGGGCTCGACGAGCTCACCACCACGACCACCAGCACCGCCTGGGTCGTGGCCGGCGGTCAGGTGCGGCGCGAGGTCGTCGACCCGGCCGCGCTCGGGCTCGCCCCCGCCACCCGGGAGGCGCTGCGCGGCGGCAGTGCGGCCGACAACGCCGAGGTCTTCCGCGCGCTGGTGGCCGGCCGCACCGGCGCGGTGCGCGACGCGGTGCTGCTCAACGCCGCGGGCGCCCTGGTCGCGTTCGACGGTCCGCCCGCAGATCTCGCGGGTGCCCTCTCCGGGGCGCTGGACCGCGCAGCCACCGCCGTCGACTCCGGCGCCGCCGAACGCCTCCTGACCCGCTGGGTCGAGGTCTCGACAGCCCACAAACCCTGACCGCGAGTCTCGCGTTTCGCGGCCCGAGTTGCGCGTGCCGGATGTCGTCGGCGGCGCGAGTCTCGCGTTTCGCGGTCCGAGTTGCGCATCCGGGGGCCGTCGGCCGCGCGAGTCTCGCGTTCCGCGGCCTGAGTTGCGCGTCGGAGCCGACTCCGACGAGGCACTCGGGCACTGAAACGGGAGACTCGCGCCCCGGTGGGTCAGTCGAGTCCGACGGAGAAGGTGGCCTCGGTGTCGGCACGGGAGTACGAGCGGAAGGCGATGTGCGTGTCGGTGCGCTGCACACCCTCCACCTTGCTGAGCCGGCCCGCGATCACGTCGGCGAGCTGCTCGTGCTCGGCGACCTTGACGACCGCGATGAGGTCGACGTCGCCCGCGCAGGAATAGACCTCGGACACCCCGTCGAGGTCGGCGATGGCCTGCGCCGTCTCGGGGATCCGGTCGGTGGCCGTGTGCACCAGGACGATCGCCGTGATCACGCCGCCAGCCTAGACCGTGTCGCGCCGATCTTGAATGCGGGAGTACGCGCGATCGGGGTCAGATCGTCGCGGGCCGCGCTCGAGAAGCACTTGCCGTCGCGCCGCCGACAGTGGAGTACTGCTCGGCCGGATCAGCCGGTCCTAGGAGTACCTCACGGTGCTCTCGGTGACCGCGTCGTACGGCTCGCGGTGATGCCCCCCGTCCGGGGCACCCTCGCCGAAGGGTGATCACCGCTTCGGCGCTAGCGCACCTCACCTGCCACCTCGACCGGGCGCGCCCGCTCCGCCCACGCGCCCCAGGCGCCCGCCCCGCGGGCGGGCTCGGTCCACGGCGGGTCGCTCGCCACGAGGCGGGTGCCCCCGGTGGTGAGCCAGCGGTGCAACAGCCGCACCTCCTCCACGGGCGCCCCGCGCAGCGGTCCCGGCCCGGGCAGCACTGTCTGGGCGCCCAGCCGCAGCGCGTCGATCACCGGCATGGGGGCGACGCCGCGCCGGGCGACCCCCGCGGCCGCCAGCCGCCCGTGGCGCACCACCGCGATCTCCCAGCCGCCCCGCCCGTCCGGCCGCGCGCCCACCAGCTCCGGCACCGCAGCGAGCGCGGTGAGCCGCTGCGACCGGCCCAACCCGACGACGAGCGCCGCCAGCTCGTCGCGCCTGCGCGCGGCGACCTCGAACCGCTCCTTCGCAGCCAGCTCGTCGATCTCGGCGGCCACGCGGTGCAGCGGTGCGTCGTCACGGCCCTCGACCAGGTCGGCCAGCGCGCGCACGCCCGGCGCGTACTCCTCGGGCGTCTGCAGGCCTGCGCACGGCGCCGCGCAGCGCCCCATCTCGTGCAGCGCGCACGGGCTCGCCGACGCACCCTTCGCCGGGATCCGCTGCGTGCAGGGGCGCAGCGGCACGACGTCGAGCACGGTGTCGACGGCCGCGGTGGCCGCCCGCCGCGAACCGAACGGCCCGAGCGCCCCGTCGCGCGGCGTGGTGACCACCGACAACCGCGGGAACGCCTCCGCGGTGGGCACGACCCACCAGGTGTGGTTCGGGCGCCGGGAGCGGCGGTTGTAGCGCGGGTGGTGGGCGGCGATGAGCCGCAGCTCCCGCACGGCGGCCTCGAGCGCGTGGGCGCAGACGACGGTGTCGACGCGCTCGGCGAGCGCCACCATGTCGCGCACGCGGCGGCGCCGCTCGCCCGCGGTGAAGTAGCTGCGCACGCGCCGTTGCAGGTCGCCGCTGGTGCCGACGTAGAGCACCTCGTCACGGGGCCCCCGGAACAGGTACACCCCTGGCGCCGACGGCACGCCCTGCGCCAGCACCCGCTTCTGCCGTTGCCGCTGGGTGGGCCGGTGCGGGGCGGACTCCCGCGCCAGCGCGATCAGCTCCTCCAGGCTCTGCACACCCAGGTTGCCGACGCGCTCCAGCAGCCCGTGCAGCACCTCGACGGTGGCGCGGGCGTCGGCGAGCGCCCGGTGGGTGGGGCGCGTAGTCGTGCCGAACAGCTCGGCGAGCGCACCCAGCCGGACGCTCGGGGCCTCGTCGCGGGGCAGCACGGCGCGGGCGAGGCGCGCCGTGCACAGCACCGGCAGGCGCGGCCACACCTGCCCGTGCCGTTCGCACGCCGCGCGCAGGAACCCCGCGTCGAACGGGGCGTTGTGGGCCACGAGCACCGCGCCGCGCAGGAACTCCAGCACCGACGGGAGGACCTGTGCGAGCGGCGGCGCACCCGCTGTCATCGCGGACGTGATGCCGGTGAGCGCGACGATGCCGGGCGGTACGCCGGTGCCCGGGTCGACGAGGGTGGCGAGCTCGCCGATCCGTTCGCCCCCGCGCACCTTGACCGCGCCGACCTCGGTGATCGAGTCGGTGTTCGCCGACCCGCCGGTGGTCTCCAGGTCGAGCACCACGAATGTGACCTCGCGCAGCGGGGTGCCGAGCTCGTCGAACGTCAACTGGGCCGGGCGGGCGGACACGGGCGCGGACGGTAGCGGTGGCCTCCGACAGTCCGGGGGTACCGCCGTACGGATTGTGATCGCCGCGTCACCGGTGAACCGCGGCGAACGCAGCTAACCTGGTGCGATGTCACGGTCCGACCACGCCTCCGGCTCGCCCGCCCCGGGTGTGCCGACGCCTGGTCGCGTCGACTGGGGCAAGCTGCCGGAGGCCCTGCGCGGCCGGCTGGCCGAGCTGGCGGCCACCGCCGTCGGCTCGATGCCCGCCGCCGACGTCCCGGTGCCGCTGCGCAGGCTTGCGCGGTTCACCCCGGCCAAGCGGGCCAAGCTCGGCGGCGCCGCGCTCACGGCAGAGCTCGCGGCGTCCGCCGCGTTCCGCGCGGCGGTGGTGGCCTGGTGGGAGGACCAGCGCCCCGGCGAGCTCACCACCTCGTCCGACGACTCCCTCATGGCCGCCGCGGCCGCCGTGCTGAACGACGACCCGGAGGCGGGCGAGGCCGTCGCCGCTGCCGCCCGCCGCGGCGAGGCGAGCGAGCTGCGCGCCGAGCGGGACGCCGCGCTCTCGCGCGTGGACAAGCTCACCGCCGAGCTCGAACGGCTGCGCGGCGAGCTCACCGAGGCCCGCGCCCAGGCCCGCACCGCCGGGCAGCAGCGCGACCACGAGTACCAGCAGCTGCGCCGCCGCGTGTCCGAGCAGGGCGCCCGGCTGCGGGCAGCCCGCGACGCCCAGCTCGCCGCCGAGCACGAGGTCGAGGAGCTGCGCCGCTCCGCCGAGCGCGAGCTCGCAGCGGCCTTCGCCGAGCGCGACCGCGAACGGGAACGCGCGGAGGCCGAGCGCAGGAGGGCCGATCGCGCCGCCGCCGAGGTGGCTGCCGCCCGCCAGGCCGCCCGCGAGGCCCGCAAGGCCGACGAGGTGCGCCTCGCGCTCCTGATGGACACCCTCGGCGGCGCACTGACCGGTCTGCGCCGAGAACTCGCGATCGGCGGCGGCGGGCCGCGCCCCGGCGACCTCGTTGCCGGGGCGCGCGCCGCCCGCGGCGGCAGCTCCGTCGGCACGCTCGCCGAGCTCGACGCCCTGCTCGCCGTACCGTCCGTGCACCTCGTCGTCGACGGCTACAACGTCAGCAAGACCGGCTACCCCGACCTCCCCCTCGCCGACCAGCGCTCCCGGCTCGTCGGGCAGCTCGGTGCCCTCGCCGCCCGCACCGGCGTGGAGGTCACCGTCGTGTTCGACGGCGCAGGCGTCATCACCGCACCACCCCGCGGATCCCGCGGCGTCCGGGTGCTCTTCAGCGACCCCGGTGTGCTCGCCGACGACGTCATCCGCGACCTCGTCGCCGCCGAGCCGCAGGGCAGGCCGGTCGTGGTGGCCACCTCCGACCGCGCCGTCGTGCAGTCGGTGCGGCGCGCCGGCGCCCACGCGGTGCCCTCGGCGCTGCTGCTGGCGCGGCTGGTGCGGTAGCCGCGCTCCCCGCTTCGCTCCGGGCGGGTGTGCGGCCGGTGGCGATGTCGGTGGGCCGAGGCCGGCCGTGGCGTGCTAGCACACCACCTCACGTGCTCCCACACCGACTGCAACCGGTGTGCGGGCACCACAACCGATGTGTGGGCGCCCCGGGTTTGGTCGGCGCCCAGCCCAATGCGGCGATCAACGAAGGATCCCGAGCCCATGATCGGTGAATCGGCGCGTTTTCCGACGGGACGCGTCGGGTTTCGCGCCGAAACAACGATCATGCTCCCGGGCGGGCGGCCGATGCCGCGTGTGATCAGCGCGAGCCGCACACCGCGGCTGTCACAGCCACCACCGTGAGGTCCTGCTCGGGCGAATTGCGGGATGCACACGTCCCAGCGGGCACGGCGACAGCCTCGTGCTGATCGAGCCCCCGAGGACCAGCCGCCGCACTGCCCCCCTCACCGGGCGAGCGCGTGGAGGTCGGCTGCGGCGTGCTCGCACACCAGGGCGACCGCTCGCACATCGACTGCAACCGGTGTGTCGGCACCACGACCGGTGTGTGGGCGCCCCGGGGTTGGCGGCGGCCCGCTCGCACACCACCTCGCGTGCTCCCACACCGACTGCAGTCGGTGTGCCGGCGCTATTGCCGGTGTGCGAGCGCTCGGGGGGTCCCGCCGGAGACGCCGGTGCCGCTTCCGTGCGCGTGCGTGACTGGGTGCTGGCCCCACAAGCGTGACGGGCACGTCGAGGTCGGCGGCGGCCCGCTCGCACACCAGGTCGACCGCTCGCACATCGACTGCAACCGGTGTGTCGGCACCACTACCGGTGTGTGGTCGGCACCGGGGTCGGCGGCGGCCCGCTCGCACATGAGGTCGGGTGCCGGCACATCGACTGCAACCGGTGTGTGGGCACCGCTACCGGTGTGTGAGCACCCCGAGGCCGGGGCCGCGGCCCACCCAGGCGGTCGGCAACCTCGGCGTGGCCGCTCGCTCCGGCCTGACGTGCTGCTCGACGCCGTCGCGTGTCCGGAATTGTCGGGGGTCGCTCATAACGTCCGGGGCATCGGACGGCGACGGGGTCGTCCGCACCGTCGAGGGAGCAGAGATGATCATCGACTGTGAGGGGTGCGCGGTCCGCGGGGACGCCTGTGGCGACTGCGTGATCGGCGTGCTGCTGGGCGCCCCCGAGCCGGCTACGGGAGTGGATCAGGCCGCCGATCATGCCGCCGACACGCCGTCGGAGGTGCCGTCCGGCGCGCCGATCGTGCAGCTCGACGCACCGGAGCGGCGTGCGCTCGCCGTGCTCGCGGATCAAGGCCTGGTGCCGAGATTGCGATTGGTGGCCACCACGCCGCGCCGAGCGCCCCGGGATGAAGGGAATGGGGGAGCCGTTCGTGACGCAGGGTGATCACATGCCCGCTCAGCGCGCTCCTCCGCTGCGCTCCGTGCATGTGGGTGACGCCACACAATGCGCCACGCAGGGGTACCCCGGGTTGGACCTGTCGCGCGTTGCTCCGTAATCTCCGCGAGACCTTGCGGCGTGTCAGCCATTCGACCGCGGATGGCGACGTGAGGTCACCGCGCGATACTCCATCGGGACGACATGTTCGCCCGATCGAGCATCTGTGCGGGGTCGCGAGAGGAGATCCGTCCGCGTGGAGTCGCGTCGGCGCACCTCGTCGGGTCCTCGGCAGACCGTTCGGCCGCTCGTGCGGCGCCTGCGCCGCCGGGGCCGGTCTGCCTCGTCCGTCGGGTCGGTCATCGCGATGGTGGTCGTGTCGTTGCTCGTCGCCGCCCCCCCGGCAGCGGCGCAGCAGGACCCGCCCGGCAACGCGGCGGACGCCGCCCGGCAGCTGGAAGAGGTCAACCGCGAGGCCGAGGCCCTCACCGAGGAGTGGCACGCCGCCAAGGACACCCTCGAGCAGCGGCAGTCGGAGCTCTCCACGCTGCAGGCCGCGGTGGAGCCCACCAGGGCGGCGCTGGAGGCCGCGGTCGCCGACGAGGAGCAGTTCCGCCTCGAGATCGACTCCGTGGCGATGTCCACGTTCGAGAGCGGCAACCTCGACCAGCTCAACGCTCTGCTCGCGAGCCGCTCCCCGCAGGAGTTCCTCGACCAGATGTCGGCCATCGAGACGCTGGCCGTCGAGTACCGCGACAAGCTCGACCAGCTGCTGACGAAGGTCGACGACACCGCGCAGAAGCGGATCGAGTCGGACGCCGCCATCGCGCGCGCCCAGGCGGCCGCCGACGAGGCGGCTCGCGCCACCGAGGACGTCGAGAAGCGCAAGCGTGATGCCGAGAAGCGCATCGACGAGGCCCAGCGCCTCCTCGACCGCCTGAGCCCGCAGCAGCGGCGCGATCGCCGGGGGCCCGAGCTCAGCGGCCCCAGCTCGATCAGCGGCAGCGGCGCCGGGGTCGAGGCGATCCGGGCGGCCATGAAGATGCTCGGCAAGCCCTACCGGTACGGAGCGGAGGGGCCCAGCTCGTTCGACTGCTCGGGCCTCACGTCGTGGGCGTTCAAGCAGGTCGGGATCACGCTGCCGCGGTCGAGCAGCCAGCAGGCCCGCGTGGGCACCCCTGTGCCGCGCGACCAGCTGCGGCCCGGTGACCTGGTGTTCTTCTACAAGCCGGTGAGCCACGTCGGCATCTACGTCGGCGACAACAAGATGATCAACGCACCGCAGACGGGCGACGTCGTCAAGTACTCCGACATCTCCAGCCGCCCGATCACCGGCGCCCGCCGGCTCTAGCGCGCGCTTCGTCCGCTCCCCGGAACGGGCGGCGGCCGGCCGGGGTGACCGGCCGCCGCCCGAGCGCCCGGAGCGGTGCACGTGCAGCGGCACCGGATAGCGTCGCGAGGTGGCGCGCACGCTCCTCGTGACCAACGACTTCCCGCCCCGCACCGGCGGCATCCAGACCTACCTGCAGGCCTTCGCGGAGCGGCTGCCGCCGGGGGAGCTCGCGGTGTACGCGCCGGCGTGGCCGGGGGCCGCGGAGTTCGACGCCGCCTCGCCCGTGCCGGTGCACCGGCACCCGACGTCACTGATGCTCCCGGTGCCTGCGGTGGCGGCCCGGGCCGCCGCGCTGGTGCGCGAGCACGGTGCGCGCACGGTCTGGTTCGGTGCGGCGGCCCCGCTGGCGCTGCTCGGGCCGCACCTGCGCGGGCGCGCCGGCGTGGAGCGGGTGGTCGCGAGCACCCACGGCCATGAGGTGGGCTGGTCGATGGTGCCCGGCGGGCGCCAGGCGCTGCGCCGGATCGGGCGCGACGCCGACGTCCTCACCACCGTCTCCCGCTACACCCGCTCGCGCGTCGCGGCCGCGTTCGGGCCGTGTGCGGCGCTGGAGGTGCTGCCGCCCGGGATCGACGCCGAGAGGTTCCGGCCCGACTCGGCGGCCCGCGCCGAGCTGCGCCGCCGCTACCGCATCGGGGACGCGCCGCTCGTGGTGTGCGTGTCCCGGCTCGTGGCGCGCAAGGGCCAGGACGTGCTGATCCGGGCGTTGCCGCGGCTGCGGGAGCGGGTGCCGGGGGCGCGGCTGCTGCTGGTCGGCGACGGCCCTGCCACCGACCGCCTGCGCCGGCTCGCCCGCGACGGCGGGGTGGCCGAGCACGTGGTGTTCGCGGGGGCGGTGCCGGAGTCCGAGCTGCCTGCCCACCACGCCGTCGGTGACGTGTTCGCCCTGCCGTGCCGCACGCGCGGCGGCGGGCTCGACGTGGAGGGCCTGGGCATCGTGCTGCTGGAGGCCGCGGCGGCGGGCCTGCCGGTGGTGGCGGGGCGGTCGGGCGGGGCGCCGGAGACCGTGCAGGAGGGCCGCACCGGCCGCGTCGTCGACGGGCGGGACGTCGGCTCGGTCGGTTCCGCGCTGGCCGGGCTGCTCGCCGACCCGGACCGGGCCCGGGCGATGGGGGCTGCCGGCCGTGCGTGGATGCAGCAGGAGTGGACGTGGCCGGCCCGGGTGGCCCGGCTGCGCGCCCTGCTCGCCGGTACGCGCGCGCCCGCCGCGCGGTGACCGGCCGGGATCAGGCGGGGGTCTTCGCCCCGCTGTAGATGCTCGCGATGTCGGCCGCGAACGTCGAGGCGACGACGGCGCGCTTGACCTTCATCGTGGGGGTCATCTCGCCGCCCGCCTCGGTGAAGTCGACCGGCAGGATGCGGAACTCGCGGATCTGCTCCGCCCGCGAGACCGCCTGGTTGGCGTCCTCGACGGCAGCGGCGATCTCGGCGCGCAGGTCCGGGTCGTCGACGAGGTCGGCGGCGGTCGAGCCGGCCGGCTTGCCCGCGCGCTCGCACCAGCCCGGGAGGGCCTCGGAGTCGATCGTGACGAGGGCGGCGACGAACGGCTGCCCGTCGCCCACGACCATGCACTGGCTGACCAGCGGGTGGGCCCGCAGCCGGTCCTCCAGCACGGCGGGCGCCACGTTCTTGCCCCCGGCCGTGACGATGAGCTCCTTCTTGCGGCCGGTGATGCGCAGGAAGCCGGCGTCGTCGAGCTCGCCGATGTCGCCGGTGTGGAACCAGCCGTCCTCGAGCGCCTCGGTGGTGGCGGCCTCGTTGCGCCAGTACCGGCGGAAGACGATCGGACCCTTGACCAGCACCTCGCCGTCGTCGCCGATGCGGACGGAGTGGCCCGGCACGGGGCGCCCGACGGTGCCGACGCGCTGCGCGGTGAGCGCGTTGAGCGTGACGCCCGCGGTGGTCTCGGTGAGTCCGTAGCCCTCGAGGACCGGCATCCCGACGCCGCGGAAGAAGTGGCCGAGCCGCTCGCCGAGCGGGGCCGCGCCCGACACCGCGGCGACGACGTTCCCGCCGACGACGGCGCGCAGCTTGCCGTAGACCAGCCGGTCGAACAGCGCGTGGCGCAGCCGCAGCGCCAGGCCGGGGCCACCGGTGTCCTTGGCGCGGCTCCACGCGATGGCGGTCTCGGCGGCCGCGTCGAAGATGCGGCCCTTCCCGCTGTCGTGGGCGCGCTGGCGGGCGCTGTTGTAGACCTTCTCGAACACGCGCGGCGCGGACAGGATGAACGTGGGCCGGAACGAGGCGAGGTCGGGCAGCAGCTGCTTGACGTCCGGCGTGTGGCCCACGACCGTGCGCGTGTACAGCGCGCCGCACTGGATCACCTTGCCGAACACGTGCGCGAGCGGCAGGAACAGCAGCACGGACCCGCGCTCGGAGAGCAGCTCGGGGAGCATGCTCACGGTGCCCTTGACCTCGCTGACGAGGTTGCGGTGGGTCAGCTCGCAGCCCTTGGGCCGCCCGGTGGTGCCGGAGGTGTAGATCAGCGTGGCGAGGTCGTCGGCGCGGACGGCGGCGCTGCGCGCGCGCACCTCCTCGGCGGGGGTGTCGGCGCCGAGCGCGACGAGCTCCTCGACGGCGCCGCGGGCCCCGGCGGCCGGCTCGATCCGCCAGACGTGCCGCAGCTCCGGGATGCCGGCCCTGGCCTCGTCGACCACCGCGGCGTGGCGGTCGGACTCGACCACCGCGGCGACGGCGCCGGAGTCGGACAGCACCCAGCGGACCTGCTCGGCGGACGAGGTCTCGTAGATCGGCACGGTGGCCGCCCCGACGGCGAGGATCGCGTAGTCGATCAGGCTCCACTCGTAGCGGGTGCGCGACAGCAGCGCCACGCGGTCGCCCGGGCGCACCCCGGCCGCGACGAGCCCGCGGGCGACGGCGACGACCTCCTCGGCGAAGTGCTCGCAGGTGACGTCCGACCACTCGCCGGGGGAGAGCTGGCGCCGGTAGACGACCACGGAACCGTGCTCCTCGGCGTTGGCGTAGACCGCGTCGAGGAGGTTCTCCTCGTCACCGACGTTGGCGGTGGCTGGAACGCTGTACTCGCGCACGGTCGTGACCTCCTGCCGGCACCGGCTCCCGTTTCCCGAAACCTACCTCGCGGTAGCCGGGGTCGGCACGGCCTGTCACTACCCTGTGCCCGTGCCGTCGGTGGACGTGGTGGACGAGACGTTCCTCGCCGTGCCGCCCGCGGTGGTGGCGACCGAGTTCGCGGTGCCCTCCCGCTGGCCGCTGTTGTGGCCCGACCTGGACCTGCAGGTCATGGCCGACCGCGGCGTCGAGGGGATCCGGTGGACGGTGCGCGGTGCCCTCGTCGGGAGCATGGAGGTGTGGCTCGAGCCGGTGCTGGACGGCACGGTGCTGCATTACTACCTGCGGGCCGACCCGCAGGGCCCGGACGGGGCGCCGCGGCCCGCGCCGCCCCGGCGAGCCGCCGCCGAGGCGATGCGTCGGCGGCTCGCGGCCAAGGCGATCGCGTTCGCGTGCAAGGACCGCCTCGAAGCGGGCCGGGAGCCGGGCGAGCCGCCGGGGTAACGTGACCGGCATGCGCGTGCACGTGGTCTCCGACGTGCACGGCGCCTCCGACGCGCTCGCGCGGGCGGGCGAGGGGGCCGACGCCCTGATCGTGCTCGGCGACCTGGTCGACTACATCGACTACCGCGATCCGACCGGCGGGATCCTGGGCCGCGTGCTGGGCCCCGGGGTGAGCACCGAGTTCGCGCGCCTGCGCACCGAGGGCGGGCGCGACCAGCTGATCGGCTTCATCCGCGACGCGTGGGCGCGGCTGCCGGACGCGCCCGCCGTGCTGGAGGACGCCGTGCGGGAGCAGTACGACCGGCTCTTCGGTGCGCTCACCGCCCCCACCTACGCGATCCCGGGCAACGTCGACATGCCCCGCCTGTGGCCGCGCTACGCCCGGCCCGGGCTGACGCTCGCCGACGGCCAGGTGCTGGAGATCGGCGGGCTGCGGTTCGGCTTCGTCGGCGGGGCGCCGCTGCCGCCCGGGACGGAGCCGCGCTCCAGCGGCCCGTGGACGCCGCACCTGCTGCGCGCGGACGAGTTCACCGCGGCCGTGAAGGGGCTCGACCGCGTCGACGTGCTGTGCAGTCACGTGCCGCCCGCCGTGCCCGAGCTGGCGTTCGACGTGGTCACCCGGCGGGCCGAGGCGTCCTCGGCCGATCTGCTCGACGTCGTGCACCGCGATCGCCCCCGCGCCGCGCTGTTCGGGCACGTCCACCAGCCGCTGGCGCCCCGGGTGCGGGTGGGGCGCACGGAGTGCGTCAACGTCGGGCACTTCCGCGCCACCGGCACTCCGTACGTGCTCCGGTTCTGAACCCAGCGGTAACGTGCCCGCCATGGCCGACGCTACGACCTCATCGATCACCATCGCCGCGCCGCCGGAGCGCGTGATGGCCGTGATCGCCGACTTCCCCGCCTACCCCGAGTGGGCCGAGCAGGTGAAGACCGTCGAGGTGCTGAGCAGCGACGGCGACGGGCGCGCGCAGCGGGTGCGCTTCACGATGGACGCCGGTCCGATCAAGGACTCCTACACCCTCGACTACACGTGGGCGCGCGACGGCCGCTCGGTGAGCTGGACGCTGGTCAAGGGTCAGATCCAGAAGGCCCAGACCGGCTCGTACACGCTGGCGGGCACGGACAAGGAGACCACCGTGACCTACTCGCTGGCCGTCGACCTGAACATCCCGATGATCGGCATGCTGCGCCGCAAGGCGGAGAAGGTGATCATCGATACGGCGCTCAAGGGGCTGAAGCGGCGGGTCGAGAGCGCCCCGTGACGCGCGCGCACTGATCCCGCGATTACCCTTCCGCGTCGTGCGCGTCGTCCTGTTCACCGGCAAGGGAGGCGTCGGCAAGACCACCCTCGCCGCGGCCACCGCCGCTCACCTCGCGCGCTCCGGCCGCAAGGTGCTGGCGGTCTCCACCGACCCCGCGCACTCGCTCGGCGACGCCGTCGAGGCCGAGCTCGGCGGGGAGCCCACCGAGCTCGAACCCGGTCTGTTCGCCGCCCACGTCGACACCCGCACCCTCCTCGACGGTGCGTGGGCCCGGCTGCAGGACCACCTCGGCACGCTGCTGGCAGGCGCCGGGGTGGACGAGCTGGTGGCCGACGAGGTCACGGTGCTGCCCGGCGTCGAGGACCTCCTCGCCCTCGGCGAGGTGCGCAGGCTCGCCGAGAGCGGGCTGTGGGAGGTCGTGGTGGTCGACTGCGGCCCCACCGCCGAGACGCTGCGGCTGCTCGGCCTGCCCGAGGCGCTCTCGACCTACCTGGAGCGGCTGTTCCCGGCCCACCGCAGGGCCGTCCGCGGGCTGATCAGCGGCCTCGCCACCGGCAGCCGGGAGGCCCAGCCCGCGTGGGACCGCGCCGTGGCCGCCCTGGACTCGCTCGCCGTCGAGTTGCAGGGCCTGCGCGCCCTGCTCGCCGACCAGGACCGGACGTCGATCCGGCTCGTGCTCACCCCCGAGCGCGTGGTGGCGGCCGAGACCCGCCGCACGCTCACCGCGCTGGCGCTGCACGGACTGCGCGTCGACGGCCTGGTCGTCAACCGGATGGTGCCCGAGGCGCCGTCGTCGCTGCGCGGTCCCGCCGGCCGCTGGCTGCGCGAGCGGCACACCGAGCAGCGGGCCGTGCTCGCCGAGCTGGAGGCCGTACCGGTGCCGCTGCGCGTCGCCGAGTACGCCTCGGCCGAACCCACCGGCCTGCCCGGGCTGCGGGAGCTCGCGAGCTCCCTCTACGGCTCCGACGACCCCGCAGCGCCACCGGGCACGTCCGCCGCCCCGCTCATGCAGGTGCACCGCACCGCGGGCAGCGGGACGTCACCGGACTCCGCGTTCGACCTGGTCCTGCACCTGCCCGGGGTGTCGAGCGGGCCGGTGGACCTCGTCCGGCTCGACGACGACCTCGCCGTCACCACCGGCAGCACCCGCCGGATGATCGCGCTGCCCTCGGTGCTGCGCCGGTGCACCGTCACCGGTGCGCACGTCAACGGTGACGACCTGCGCGTCGCCTTCGTCCCCGATCCCGCGGTCTGGCTCCGGTGACCGCGGCCGACGGCTGCGGCAGCCACGCGGGGATCGCGGAGGACCTACGGGCGCTCGCCCTCGTCGCCCTCGACCGCATCGACCCGGTGCTCGACCGGCTGCGCACCGAACCGGCGGACCCGCCCGGCCCGGCCGACGCGTCCGGGACGTGCTCCGTCTGCCCGATCTGCGCGGTGATCGCCGCGGTGCGCGGCGAACGCCCCGAACTCGCCGCGCGGCTGGCCGAGCACGCCACCGGGCTCGTGGCCGTGCTGCGCACCGCCCTCGCGGAAGGCGGGCCCGCACCCGCAACCGACCCGCCCGACGTGGACGAGGCCCCGCCACCCGGGCGCAGGGTGCAGCGGATCCCCGTGCAGCGGCGGACGCCATGACCGTGCTGACCATCGGCGTCGACGTCGGCGGGACCAGCGTGCGGGCCGGCGTCGTCGACGCCGAGGGGAACGTGCACGACACCGCCCGCACCCCCACCCCGCGCAGCGAGACCGCCCTGGAGGCCGCGCTCGCCGGCGTGATCGCGGAGCTCGCGGCTCGCCACCGGATCGGTGCCGTCGGGCTGGCGCTCGCCGGGTTCGTCACGCCCGACCGGCGGGGCGTGCGGTTCGCCCCTCACCTGTCCTGGCGCGACGCCCCGGTCGCCGACCGGATCGCCGACCGGATCGGGCTGCCCGTCGTCGTCGAGCACGACGCGAACGCCGCCGCGCTCGCCGAGCGGCACTTCGGCGCCGCCTCCGGGGCCGCCACCGTGGTGTTCGTCGCGCTCGGCACCGGCATCGGCTCCGCGCTCCTCGTCGACGGCGAGATCTACCGCGGCGCCTTCGGGGTGGCTCCCGAGCTGGGTCACCTGCGGGTCGTGCCGGACGGGCGGCCGTGCCCGTGCGGCAAGAACGGCTGCTGGGAGCGCTACTGCAGCGGCACCGCGCTGGCCACCACGGCCGTCGAGCTCCTCGCCCGCGACCCCAGCCGGTCCCCGCTGCTGCGCAGGCTCGTGGCGGGCGACCCCGGCCGCGTCACCGGCCGCCGCGTTGCCGCCGCCGCGCGCGACGGCGACCCGGTGGCCTGCGCCGCGATGGACGAGCTCGCCCGCTGGCTCGGCGAGGGTCTCGCGCTCGTCGCCGACGTGTTCGACCCGGAGCTGGTGGTGATCGGCGGGGGAGTGTCGGGCTCGGCGCCGCTGTTCCTCGACGAGGCGCGCGAGCACTACGCCGCCACCGTCACCGGGGCGGGCCGCCGCCCGCTCGCCCGGATCCGCACGGCCCAGCTGGGCGAGGCGGCCGCCGTGGTGGGCGCCGCGCAACTGGCCCGCGAGCTGGCCCGGAGCTCCTGACCGGCCCGCCCGGCCCGGCCCGTGAGCGATCGAACGATCCGTGATCCGGCCGAGACGCACACCAGGGTCCCAGGGCTGCAGTGAGGTACTGCTCGGGCCGGTTGGGCGAGCCGATCAGGACGTCGGCGCTGGTGCGGCGACCTTGTGGTGCTGCTCGGGCTGGGGGTGGGTGGTGAGTGGGCCGAGCAGGACGTTGCTGTTGCCGGCCGGTGCGCCGACGGTGGCCCTCGGCCAACTCAGAATGCGGTCGCCGGGACCTTTACCGGCCGTGTTCGCGACGAGGCGTGCGTCAGGGTTGTTGCGGGAGCCGGGAGGTGCTGTTCGGGCCGGTTGGTCGAGTTGATCAGGGCGTTGCTGTCGCCCGGGCGACGTTGTGGTGCTGTTCGGGTCGGTCGCGGTCGGTTGGTTGAGCCGAGCAGGGCGTCAGCGCTGGCGCGGCGACGTTGTGGTGCTGTTCGGGTCGGTCGCGGCCGGTTGGTCGAGTCGATCAGGGCGTTGCTGCTGGTGTGGCGACCCAGTGGTGCTGTTCGGCCGCCTGCGGGTGGTCGCTGAGGTCGGGCAGGGCATGCGTGCGGGTGTGAGGACCGTGTGGTGCTTCTCGGGGCTGACACGGCGGTTGACCGGACCGAGCAGGACGTCGCTGCTGCCGGGCGGCTGAGGGTCCGGGCAGCGGTGGCCGGTGCGTCGCGGCGGCGATCAAGGGGAATGGTCGTGGTTCGATCTTCGGGAGCGACCGTTTGCCCTTGGTCAACGTGAACGGGCCGGTCGCCAGGGTCCTCGACCGGCAGCGGTCGCGCCGAGGCGCACGCCAGGGTTGCCGGCGCGGCCGTAGCGTGCTGTTCGGAGTGATCAAGGGGCGGTTGATCCAGCTGATCAGCACGTTGCTGCTGGTGGGGCGACGCTGTGGTGCTGCTCGGGCCGGCCGCAGTCGGTTGATCGAGCTGATCAGGTCGATGCTGCAGTCCTGGCGACCCTGAGGTGCTCCTCGAGCCGGTTGCCAGCGCGTTCATCGGGTCGAGCAGCACGTCAGCGCTGGTGCGGCGACGCTGTGGTGCTGCTCGCGCCGGCGGCGCCCAGTTGGCCGGGTCGATCAGGACGTCGGTGTTGGTGTGGCGACGGTGTGGTGCGGCTCGGGCGGGAGGCGGCCGGTTGATCGAGCCGATCAGGGCGTTGCTGCAGTCCTGGCGACCCTGAGGTGCTGCTCGAGCCGGTGGCAGCGGGTTGACCCGGTCGAGCAGCACGTCAGCGCCGGTGCGGCGACTCTGTGGTGCTGTCCGGAACTGTTGATCGGCACGTCCTTGCTAGACGATCGCGCCGTCGTCGTCGCCGTCGTCGTCACGGTCGGGCGGGTCCGGCCACAGGCGCAGCACCAGCCATCCCAGGCCCGCCGCGAGCGCGACGAGGCCGAGCGGGAGGCCGTAGGGGGCGGAGATGCCCACCCAGCCGGGGGTGACGACCAGCACGAGCCCGAGGACGATCAGCGTGAGCCCGACGAGCGCGGGCGGGCCCAGCCGGGGCAGCGGGGGTGGTTCCGGGGGGATGAAGTGCTCGTCCTCGGGCAGCGGTGGGGGCGAGTAGGACCGCGGTGTGGACGGTGGGGCGGGGGCCTGCGGGGCCTCATCGGCGGGTGGCTCGCGGTCGGGGGGTTCCGGGTCGCCGGGCTTCTGCTCGTCGGGCCATTCGGGGACGTCGCCCTCGTTGCGCCACAGGGCCACGATCGCCTCGAACTCGTCGGGCGCCGCGCCGTCGGGTTGGGGGCGCTCGTCGGGATCGCCGTTCACGCGGCCTCCTCCCTCGGTGCGCCGCCGGCGGCCCGGCTCCGGGGAACGCATCCGGCGGCCCCCATCCTGACACGGGGGGACCGGGATGGGGGAAGACTTCGGCCCCGATCCAGCCTGATACACCGGTGCCCGTTGTCGGCGGCTCGCGCCGCTCCGTAGGCTGGCGCCGTCGAGCTGGAGGGGGCACGCCCAGGTGCTGTACTGGTGGTCCAAGTTCGTGCTCCTCGGCCCGCTGCTGCGGCTGTTCTTCCGGCCCTCGATCGAGGGTCTCGAGCACGTCCCCGCGCGGGGTGGGGCGATCCTGGCGAGCAATCACCTCGCCGTTGCCGATTCGTTCTTCCTGCCGCTGCTCGTGCCGCGGCGCATCACGTTCCTCGCCAAGCGCGAGTACTTCACCCAGCCCGGGCTCGTCGGCTGGCTGAAGAAGATCTTCTTCACCGGGGTGGGCCAGGTGCCGATCGACCGGTCCGGGGGGTCGGCGGCGCAGGCCGCGATGGACACCGCCGTCCGGTTGCTGCGCGAGGGCAAGCTGCTCGGCATCTACCCGGAGGGCACCCGCTCGCCCGACGGCCGGCTCTACAAGGGCAAGACGGGCGTGGCGCGGATGGCGCTCGAGGCGGACGTCAAGGTGATCCCGGTGGCGATGATCGGCACCGACGAGGTCAACCCGATCGGCTCGCGGATCTGGCGCCCGCGGAAGGTGCGCATCAAGATCGGGCCGCCGCTGGACTTCTCCCGGTATGCGGGCATGGCGGGCGACCGGTTCATCGAGCGCTCGATGACCGACGAGATCATGTACGCGCTGATGGAGCTGTCCGGCCAGACCTACGTCGACCTGTACGCGGCGTCGGTCAAGGAGAAGGCGGCCGCCGCGGCGGCCGGGCCTGCCCCGATCCCCACCGACGGCGAGGGTGAGGACGGTCGCGGGTCGGGCCGGGTGCCCGGCACGCGCGCCAGCTGACGGCCCCGGGATCCGCGGTGGTTGCCGCGCGTAATACCGTGCTGGCGTGGAGCGATGGTCGGGTGTGGGCGAGCCGGACGATCCGCTCCGTTCCGACGACCCGCTCGTCGGCGCGGAGCACGAGGACGTCCTCCTCGGCTCCGAGGCCGCCGATGTGCCCGAGGTGGAGGGCGACCAGCCCGACCCCGCCGACCCCGAGCGCGCCACGGCCGTCGTCCCGGTGGACGACCGGCCCACCACGGAGATGCCCGCCCTGGTCGGTCCCGCGCCGGAGGCCGCGTCCCGCGGCGGGCTGAGCGGGGTGGCGTCGTGGGCCGTGTTCGCGGTGATCGCGGTGGTGGTGCTCACGGCCACCACCACGCTGGCGGGGTGGTTGCAGGGCCCCACCGCCGACAGGCAGGCCGCCACCCCGATGCTGCAGGCGGTGCCCACGGCCACGGCGGCACCGCCGCCCCCTCCGGAGCCCACCACCGCACCGCCCACCACCGCGCCCGAGCCGACGGTGGAACCGGAGCCGACGAAGAAGCCGGCGCCGCGCACCACGCAGCGGCCGCGCGCCACGCGCGCCCCGGCGCCCCCGCCGCCCGCCGCGGCTGTCGACGGGGGCCCGTCCGGCACACGTGAGCGGCAGCCGCCACCGCAGCAGGACAGCGATGCCGACGCCGCCCCGAGCGCCGACCCGCGGGCAGCCGCGCCCGCGGAAGGTGATCGGGGTGAGTCCGCGTCCGTCGATTCGGACGACGAGAAGTCCGAGGAACCGGACGAGGACGGCGACGAGTAGTCGATCGGCCGGTGCCCATCCTCCAGCGGTGAGCCACTAGCCTCACGACGTGCGGTTCTTCTACGACTGCGAGTTCATCGAAGACGGGACGACGATCGACCTCGTGTCGATCGGCGTGGTCGGGGAGGACGGGCGCGAGTTCTACGCGGTCTCCACCGAGTTCGACCCCACCCGGGCCGGGCAGTGGGTGCGCGCCAACGTGCTGCCGAAGCTGCCCTCGCCGGCCGATCCGGCGTGGCGTTCACGCGTGCAGCTGCGCACCGACCTGCTCGAGTTCCTCACGTCGGCGCCCGGCGAGGTCGAGTTGTGGGCGTGGATCGCCGCGTACGACCACGTCGCCCTCTGCCAGCTGTGGGGTGCCATGCCGGCGCTGCCGCGCGCTCTGCCGCGGTTCACCCGGGAGTTGCGGCAGCGCTGGGAGGACGCGGGGCGGCCACCGTTGCCCCCGCCCACGCCGGACGCGCACGACGCGCTGGCCGACGCGCGGCTCAACCGCAAGCGGTGGGAGGCGATCGACGCGGCGGTGGCCGCCCGCTGATCCCGTGCGGGGTCAGGTGAAGATGCTCACGCCGCCCGGGCCGACCAGCAGGCCCACGATGATGAGCACGATCCCCCAGATCAACTGCTTGCGCAGGATCGCGAACACGCCGGCGACGACGAGGACCACGGCGAGTATCCACAGCAAAGTGTTCATGACACCCCTGTTGCCGTAGCGCCGGTTGCGGAATCGGGCCGAACGGGTGAGGGCCGAGGTGCCCATTCCCACGTTTCCGCCACGTCCTACTCTTGTCCATCGTGAACTGGACGGTCGACGCACCGGTCGAGGTGCTGCCCGAGCTGCCCCCGCTGCCTGCTGATCTGCGGGCCCGCCTCGACGAGGCGCTGGCCCGGCCGGCGGCGCAGCAGCCCGACTGGCCGGACGCCGCGCACGTCGCCCACGTGCGCGCCGTGCTGGAGAGCGTCCCGCCGGTCACGCTGCCGCCGGAGGTCGACCGGCTGCGCGAGCGCCTCGCCGACGTCGCGCTGGGCAAGGCGTTCCTCCTGCAGGGCGGCGACTGCGCCGAGACGTTCGTCGACAACACCGAGCCGCACATCCGCGCCACGATCCGCACGCTGCTGCAGATGGCCATCGTGCTGACCTACGGCGCGTCGATGCCGGTCGTGAAGGTCGGGCGGATCGCCGGGCAGTACGCCAAGCCGCGCAGCGCGCCCGTCGACGCGCTCGGCCTGCCCTCCTACCGGGGCGACATCGTCAACTCGCTGGTGGCCACCCCGGAGGCCCGGGTGCCCGACCCGTCGCGCATGGTGCGCGCATACGCCAACGCGGGCGCCGCGATGAACCTGGTGCGCGCGCTCACCGCCACCGGCATGGCCGACCTCACGATGGTGCACGACTGGAACAAGGACTTCGTGCGCACCTCGCCCGCGGGGGAGCGGTTCGAGGACCTCGCCACCGAGATCGAGCGCGCCGTCCACTTCATGCAGGCCTGCGGGGTGGACGACTACAACCTCCACAGCGTGGAGTTCTACGCGAGCCACGAGGCGCTGCTCATCGACTACGAGCGCGCGATGCTGCGCCTGGACACCACCCGCCCGGAACCGCGCCTCTACGACCTGTCGGCGCACTTCCTGTGGATCGGGGAGCGAACCCGCCAGCTCGACGGCGCCCACATCGCGTTCGCCGAGCTGCTCTCCAACCCGATCGGGCTCAAGATCGGCCCCACCACCACGCCGGAGCAGGCCGTCGAGTACGTCGAGCGGCTCGACCCACGCGCCACCCCCGGCCGGCTCACCCTCGTCAGCCGCATGGGCAACGGGCGGGTCCGCGACGTGCTGCCCGCCATCGTGGAGAAGGTCGAGGCGTCGGGCCACAAGGTCATCTGGCAGTGCGACCCGATGCACGGCAACACCCACGAGTCCACCACCGGGTACAAGACCCGCCACTTCGACCGCATCGTCGACGAGGTGCAGGGCTTCTTCGAGGTGCACAGGGCCCTGGGCAGCCACCCGGGCGGCATCCACGTCGAGGTCACCGGCGAGGACGTCACCGAGTGCCTGGGCGGCGCGCAGGAGATCTCCGACGCGGACCTCTCCGGCCGCTACGAGACCGCCTGCGACCCGCGCCTGAACACCCAGCAGTCGCTGGAGCTCGCGTTCCTCGTGGCGGAGATGCTGCGCGGCTGACGAGGCTCAGACCGTCACGAGGGTGACGGTCGTGCCCCGCTCCACCGTGGTGCCCGGCGACGGCCGCTGCTCCACCACCTGGCCGTCGCTGCGGCCGAGGAACGGGATCGCGCTGCGGCCCTCGGCGTCGAGGTCGAGCTCGTCGAGGATGTCGGAGGCGTCGTCGAAGTCCTTGCCGACGACGTTCGGCACCTCGACGGTGTCCGACTCGCCGCTGCTCACCACGATCGTCACGTCCGTGCCCACCCGCAGTTCGGTGCCGGCGTCGGGGTCGGTGCGCACCACGGCACCCTCCGGCACCGAGTCGCTCTCGTCCGTGTCGTCCGAGGTGTGCACGGGGGTGAGGCCCGCGTCGCGCAGCGCGCGCTCGGCGTCGGCCAGCGAGGTGCCCGGCGCGATCTCGGGCACCGTCGGGCGGCCGGTCGAGACCGTGATCTGCACGGTGCTGCCGCGCAGCAGCTCGGCCTGCGGGGCCGGCTCGGTGGCGCTGACGACGCCCGCGGCCACGTCGTCGTGGTAGGTCTCGGTGACGCGGGCGACGAGGTCGGACTCGGTGAGCAGCTGCTGGGCGGCCGCCGCCTCCAGCCCGACGATGTTCGGCACCGCCGTCCAGCGCCCGCTCCCCAGCCACCACGCCCCGACGCCCACCAGCAGCGCCAGCACGAGGACGATCGCCGTCCACACCGCGAAGGCCGTGCGGCTGCGCCGGCGCGCGCGCACGTGCGGCGGCGGGCCGTCGTCGTGCGGGCGGGGGAGGGCCCGCGTGCCGCGTGGCCCCGGCGCGGCGTGGGCCGCACCCGCCGGGTCGCCCGCGAGGCGTTGCGGGCCGGCGGGAACGGTGTCCTGCTCGTCGACCGGGCGCGGTGGCGGCACCGGCGGCGGCACGCGCGGGACGTCCAGCCGCACGGCCACCCGGTGCAGCTCGGCGAGCATCGCCGCGGCGTCGGCCGGGCGGGCGGCCGGGTCGCGGCGGGTGGCGCGCAGCACGAGCTCGTCCAGCTCGGGCGGCACCTCGCCGGCGATCTGCGACGGCGGCGGCACGTCGGAGTTGACGTGCCGGTAGGCCACCGAGAGCGCGGTGTCGCCGGTGTAGGGCGGCGCCCCCGTGAGCAATTCGTACAGCACGATTCCGGCCGCGTACACGTCGCTGCGCGCGTCGGCGTCGCCGGTGGCGACCTGCTCGGGCGACAGGTACGCGACCGTGCCCATGATCATCCCGGCGGTGCTGGCACCGGCCTGGGCGCTCGCGGTGACCAGACCGAAGTCGGCGACCTTCACCTCGCCCGTGCGGCTGATCAGCACGTTCTCCGGCTTCACGTCGCGGTGCACCAGCCCGAGCCGGTGGGCCTCCGACAGCCCGGCCAGCACCTGCTCCAGCACGGCGAACGCGGCGGGCACCCCGAGGGCACCCCGCGCCCGCAGGACGTCGCGCAGGGTGCCGCCCTCCACCAGCTCCATGACGAGGAACAGCAGCGGCCCGTCGCCGCCGAGACCGGTGCCGGCACCGGTGGGGGACTCGCCCTGGTCGTAGACGTCGACGACGGCGGGGTGGTCGATGCGCGCCGCGGACCGGGCCTCCCGCTCGAACCGCGCCCGGAAGGAGGGATCGGCGGCCAACCGGGGATCCATCACCTTGATCGCGACCGGCCGGTCCAGCCGCGTGTCGGTGCCCTGGTACACCGTGGACATCCCACCGCGGGCGAGCAGAGGGCCCACCCGGTAGCGCGCGTCGAGCAGCGCAGCAGGCGGGGCGTTCACGCGATGACGGTACCGGGGAGCTTTCGGCTTCTCCCACGCGGCGCGCCTGTGGCATCGTATCGCCCCGTGAACGAGCTTGTCGGGCTTTCGGAGGACATTGCGACCCTGCCTGTCGCGGAGGTCGCACAGCGGCTGGGACAGCCGGTCTCCCGGGTCCACCAACTCGTGCGGGACGGCCAGCTGCTGTCGTTCCGCCGCGAGGGTGAGGTCGTCGTCCCCTCGGACTTCCTCGGCGACGACGGCGCGGTGATCAAGGGTCTGTCGGGCACCATCACCGTCCTGCGCGACGGGGGCTACGCCGACCCGGACATCCTGCGCTGGCTCTTCGCCGAGGACGAGTCGCTGCCGGGCACCCCCGTGGCGTCGCTGCGCGCCGGGCGGCACCGCGAGGTGAAGCGGCGGGCGCAGGCCATGGCGTTCTAGGGCCTTCCGGGGCCTTCTGAGACGCGCGACTCGCCCCGCGAAACGCGAGACTCGCTCTCCCAGGGGTGGCGCGAGTCTCCCGTCTCGCGGGGCGAGTTGCGCGATCTGCGGCGCCCTCAGGCGCGGGCGCGGGCCACGAGGGCGCGCACGAGCCCCGGGCCGGCCACGGCGGCCCGGGTGTGCACGGGGACCGTGACGCGGCGGTGCAGCACGTGGTAGTCGGCGGCCTCGATCCGGTCGAGGATGCCGCGGTAGAGCGTGAACGCACACGACACGCAGGCCCGCGACACCGGCTCGAGCATCCCGATGCCCGGCTCGGCGCGGCGGTAGATCGCGCGGGTGTGCGCCACGAGGTGTGCGAGCGCCCGGCGCACCCGCGGGTCGCGCCTCCGCGTGCGCCGGCACCACGTCAGCAGCTCCCGGTCGACGCCGAACGCCGCGAGCTCCTCGGTGGGCAGGTACACCCGGCCGCGGTCGAGGTCCTCGCCGACGTCGCGCAGGAAGTTCGTGATCTGGAACGCCACCCCCAGCGCGGCGGCAGGCCCCTCGGCCTCCACGCGGGGCACGGTGGTGCCGAGCACGGGCAGCATGAGCAGGCCGATCACGGCGGCCGAGCCGTGGACGTAGCGGGCGAGCTCGTCGAACGTGGCGTACTCGGTGACGGTGGTGTCCATCCGCATCGAGGCGAGGAAGTCGGTGAAGTGCCGGGGGTCGAGCGCGTACCGCGCGGCGGTGTCGGCCACCGCGGCGAGCACGGGGTGCTCCGGCCCGTCCCCGGCCAGCGCTCGCTGCAGCTGCGCCTCGAGGGCGTCGATCCGGGCGGCCTTCTCGCCGGGTGAGCGGGTGTCGTCGAGGTCGTCGACGATCTCGTCGGCGTAGCGCGCGAAGCCGTACAGCGCGTGCACGGCGGGACGTCGACCGGCCGGGAGCAGCCGGGTGGCGAGGAAGTAGGTGCGGCCGTGCGTCGCGTTCAGAGCCCGGCAGGCGGTGTAGCCGGCCCGCAGCGCCGGGTGGGTGATGCCGGCGGCGTCGAGCTCAGCTCGCGCCGCGTTCGGCACCGTCGACCGCCGCACTGTCGGCGTCGCCGGTCTGCCGGGCCCGCTGCCACGCCCCCGCGGACAGGCGCAGCGGGTCGGGCCGCACCAGCGACACGGCCGCGAGCACCGCGATGAGGGCCCAGCCGATGAGGTACGGCGGGTTGTAGAGGGCGTCCTCGCCGTTGGTGTAGTAGCAGATCGTGAGCATCACCGACACGAACACGGTGATCTGCATGCCCAGCACCGACCAGGCCGTGGCCGCGAGCAGCGCCATGCCCCAGCTGACGTACCAGGGCAGCATTGCCGGGGACAGCACGGCGGTGGCCAGCAGCACGATGCCGGCGCGGCGGATGGCGTCCGGGCCCCCGTCGCGCGCCGCCCACCACTGCCGCACGGCGATGTAGACCAGCAGGATGCCGCCGAGCACGCGCGCGACGTTGATGAACGGCTGCTTCGGGACGTTGACGATCGCGCTGATCAGGGTGTGGGTGAACTCGCCGACGGCGGTGGGCAGCGACATCCAGTTCACGATCATCGAGGGCGCGCTCAGGGCGGGCAGCCAGCCCAGCCCGACGCCCGCGGCCACCGTGCACGCGGCGAAGACCACCAGGAAGATGCCGGTGCCCGCGGCGATGGCCTTGCCGATGCGGGCCCGCTGGGAACCGGACATGTGCGCGGCCCACACGAGCACCAGGAACGGCAGCGCGATCGCGGCGCTCGCCTTGACGGCCATGGCCGCCGTGACGATTGCGATGGCGGCGACGTGGCCGCCCCGCAGCGCCACCAGCGACCCGGCGGCGAGCAGCCCGACGACGAGCAGGTCGTTGTGCCCGCCGCCGACCATGTGGATGACCATCACCGGGTTGGCGACGGCGATCCAGAGTGCCACCGACACCCGGCCGCCCAGCCTGCGCGTGAGCTCCGGCAGCGCCCAGATGAACAGCAGCAGGCCGGGCAGCAGCGCGAGCCGCATCAGCACGACGCCGACGATGATCGTGTCGCCGGTGATCCACGCGACGGCCTTCGCGATCAGGATGAACAGCGGGCCGTAGGGGGCGGGGGTGTCCTGCCAGAAGTAGTGGACGTTGTCGGTGAAGACGCCCGGCATCTCCTCCGGCCCCACCGCGTACGGGTCGAACCCGGCGAGCGGCAGCGCGCCCTGCGCGAGGTAGCTGAACACGTCGCGGGTGAACACCGGCGGGGCGAACAGCATGGGCAGGGTCCACACGGCCGCCGTGGTGAGCACGGCGCGCCCGCGGGCCCGGTGGGCCAGCACGTCGCGGCCGAGCCGGATCCACGCCCACACCATCAGGCCGACGCCGACGTACATCAGGGTGCCCGCGATGTCGCGCCCGTGGCCGTACCGCCAGAAGCCGAGCGGCGAGTTGGTGAGCACCGGGTCGTGCACCAGCACGCCACCGGCGCCGAAGCCACCGATCACCAGCATCAAGGAGGCGGCGAGGCCCAGCAGGAGCGGGCCCCTGGCGGGGTTCCCGAACCGATCTCGCCACGACCGCCGTACGGCAGGAGCGGCTCCGACGGGTGGCGGCGCGTCGAGGAGGTCGGGCGCGCCGCTCGGCGCGGCTGCGCTGTCCGCTGCCGTGCCGGGGAGCGTCGGCCCGTCGACCGGAGATGGTGGCTTCATGACGCGACCCATGCTCGCATGACCCCTGTCAGCCCCCCGTGGGTACCCTGCGCGCACGCGGGGACCGCCGGTGGGCGGCACCGGTGATGCGCTGTGCGGCCAGCCGGCCGGAGATCAGCACCGGCGGGATGCCGACGCCGGGTGTGGTGCCGCAGCCGGCGAGGACGGCGTTCTCGAGCCCGCGCACGAGGTTGCGGGGGCGGAACGGGCCGGTCTGCGCCGCGGTGTGCGCCGCGGAGAACGGGGTGCCCGCCGCGTGCCCGGCCGCCGCCCAGTCGGCGGGGGTCACCAGCCGCTCCACCTCGAGGTCACCGGTCAGATCGAGCCCCCGGCCTGCGAGAACGGTGAGCAGCTCGTCGCGGTAGGCGGGGCCCACCCGCGCCCAGTCGATGCGGCCGCGCTCGAGGTTGGGGCACGGCGCGAGCACGTAGAGCAGGTCGGACCCGGCGGGCGCGAGCGCGGGGTCGGTGGCGGTGGGGCGGGTGACGAGCAGCGACGGGTCGCTCATCAGCCTGCCCTCGTCGAGGATCTCGCGGAACGTGCGCCGCCAGGCCGCGCCGAAGGAGATGGTGTGGTGCGGCAGGTCGGGGTGCGCACGGCGCACACCCGCGTGCAGAACCACCGCACTGGGTGACCACCGCAGCGGCACCGGGCGTCGTGGGGTGCGCCCCACGAGCCGGTGGACGACGGGCAGGTCGGGGGTGAGCACCACCGCGTCGCACGGCAGCCGGGCCCCGGCTCCGCCCTCGGGATCGCAGTGCCGCACGGCCGTGACGCGCCCGCCGCGGCGTTCCAGCCCGGTGGCGGTGCGTCCGTAGTGGATCTCCGCGCCCGCGCGGACGGCGGCGTCGGCCAGCGCCCGCCCGACCTCGCGCATCCCGCCGCGGGGGAAGTACACCCCCGCCACCGTGTCCATGTAGGCGATCACGCCGTAGGCGGCCAGCGCGCGGTGCGGCGGCACGCCCGCGTAGAGGGCCTGGAAGGAGAAGATGCGCGCGAGGCGCTCGTCGTCCACCAAGCGCTGCACGCGCGGGCCCAGGCGGCCGAAGCCGCCGAGCGCCGCGAGCCGGGCCAGGTCGGGGCCGACGAGACCCAGCGGGGAGTCGTGGTTGGCGCCGATGAAGCGGCCGATCTCCACTTCGTAGAGGCGGGTGAGCCACGCGCGCAGCCGGACGTAGCCCTCGGCCGCGGCCGGTCCGCAGGTCGCGCGGACCTCCTGCTCCATGGCCTCGGCGTCGGCGTGCACGTCGATCGTGGAGCCGTCGGCGAAGCGGGCGCGGTAGGCCGGGTCGAGCCGCACGAGGTCGAGCCGGTCGCCGAGCTCCTCCCCGACGGCCGCGAGGGCCTCGGCGAGCAGCTCGGGCATCGTGAGCACCGTCGGGCCGGTGTCGACCCGGTACGTGCCGCCCGGCGAGTGCAGGTCGACCAGGCCCGCGCGCCCGCCGGGGTGCCCGCCCCGTTCCAGCACCGTGACGCGCCGCCCGGCACCGAGCAGGTGGAGCGCCGCCGAGAGACCAGCGAACCCCGCGCCGACGACCACGACGTGGTCGGTGCGGCCCGGGACCCGGCGGCTCACCGCCGGGCCCGGCTCAACTACGCCTCCGCGTGGCCGCCACCGCCAGCTCGGCGAGCTGCGTGGCGGCGGGCTCCGCGACGTCGGCGGCCGACAGCGCGTCGAGCGCCGAACCGGTGAGCGCCGCGATCCGCTGCTCGACCGCCTGCACCGCGCCGAGCTCGGTGAGCAGCCCGCGAACCCGCTCGACGCCCGCCTCGTCCAGCGCCGGGTCGCCGACGGCGTCGAGCACGGCCTGACGCGCGTCGTGCCGCCCGTGCTGCTCCGCCCGCTCCACGGCGAGGGCGACCAGCAGGGTGCGCTTGCCCTCGCGCAGGTCGTCGCCCGCCGGCTTGCCCGTGACCTCGGGGTCGCCGAACACCCCGAGCAGGTCGTCGCGCAGCTGGAACGCGACGCCGATGTCGGCGCCGAACCGGCGGTAGGCGTTCACCAGCTCCGGTGGGGCGTCGGCGATCGACGCGCCGAGGTGCAGCGGCCGCTCGACCGTGTAGGCGGCCGTCTTGTAGCGGTCGATCTGCAACGCGGCCCGCACCGACGTGTCCCCGGTGGCCTGGTGCAGCACGTCGAGGTACTGCCCGCCGAGCACCTCGGTGCGCATCGCCCGCCACGCAGGCGCCGCGCGGCGCAGTGCGGCGGGGGACAGGCCCGCGGCGTGCAGCATGTCGTCGGCCCACGCGAGTGCGAGGTCGCCGAGGAGGATCGCGGCGGCCGCCCCGAAACGCGCGGGCTGGCCCCGCCAGCGGGCCGCGGCGTGCTTGCGCGCGAACTCGACGTGCACGGTGGGCCGGCCGCGCCGGGTGGCCGAGGCGTCCATGAGGTCGTCGTGGACGAGCGCGCTGGCCTGGATGAGCTCCAGCGCGCTCACGGCGCGCAGCACGGCGAGCGCCTCCTGCGACTCGACGGCACCACCCGCGCCGCGCCACCCCCACCACGCGAACGTGGGACGGATCCGCTTGCCGCCGCTGAGGACGAACTGGGCGAGCGCCTCGGTGGCTTCCCCGAACACCGGGTCGATCGCGCCGGCATCGGCCGTGCGGCTGCGCAGATACGTGGTGAGGGCGGTCTCGATCGCGGCGGTGAGGCCGGAATCGTCCGTCTGCTTCCCCCCGCCGGGGTCGGGCCCCGGGTGCGGGTGGGGCATGGTGCCCGCGCGGCTCACGGGCACCACCCCGTGGGTCGCGGGCGTGGGGACGGGGGTCCAGTCGAGTGGGCCACGGGGCGAGCGTAACCGCGGGTCACGAGGGCCGCGAGTCAGCGGACCCGCCGATCGCGCCGGACCCGCCGGAGCGAAACGACGGGCGTGGGAGCAGCGACTACGCTCCAGTGTGTGAAGGTCACTGATCGGATCAGCGGCGACCGGCCCGTGTTCTCGGTGGAGTTCTTCCCGCCGAAGGACGAGGCCGGCGAGGTCGAGCTGTGGCGGGCGATCCGGCGCCTCGAACCGCTGGACCCGGCCTTCGTGTCCGTCACCTACGGCGCGGGCGGGTCCAGCCGGGATCGCACGATCCGCACCACGGCCCGCATCGCCACCGACACCACGCTCGTGCCGATGGCCCATCTCACGGCCGTGTCCCACTCGGTGGCCGAGCTGCGCCAGGTCGTGGGCGCGTACGCGGCCGCCGGGATCTCCAACGTGCTCGCGGTGCGGGGCGACCCTCCCGGCGACCCGCTGGGGGAGTGGGTGCCCCACCCGGAGGGCCTCACCTACGCCGACGAGCTGGTGCGCCTGGTGCGCAGGCTAGGCGACTTCTGCGTGGGCGTGGCCGCGTTCCCCTACGGCCACCCGCGCTCGCCCGACCTGGACACCGACCTCGCCCGGCTCGTCGCCAAGATCAGGGCGGGCGCCGACTTCGCGATCAGCCAGCTGTTCCTGGAGCCGGAGGGCTTCCTGCGGCTGCGCGACCGCCTTGCCGCCGCGGGCTGCGATGTGCCGCTGCTGCCCGGCATCATGCCGCTCACCACGATCCGCACGCTGCGCCGCGGCCCGGAGCTGTCCGGTGCGCCGCTACCGTCCGCGCTCGTCGCGCGGATGGAGCGCTACGCCGACGACCCGGCCGCGTTCCGCGCCGAGGGCATGGACGTCACCGCGGAGATGTGCGCCCGCCTGCTCGCCGAGGGCGTGCGCGGGCTGCACTTCTACACGCTGAACCGCTCCCTCGCCACGGTGGAGCTGGTGCAGCGGCTGGGGCTCGGCGCCCGCCGCGCCGTGCCCGCGCTCAGCGGCTGCTGACCGGGGGGTTGCGGGTGCGGTGGGCCAGGAGCAGCACCGCGGCGGACGCGAGCGCCACCATGGCCGCCAGCCCGAGCGTCCAGTTCACCGGCGACGGCGCCTGCGGGTCGGGGTAGGCCACCACGGCCGAGAAGTCACCCACCTCGCCGGGGGTGAACGACCACGCCACCTCGCTGGAGTCGGCGTCGCCGTTGGTCTCCAGCACCTGGCCGGGGAAGTTCATCTTGAGCTGGAAGTCGGCGCGGTCGACCGCCACCGTGGTGAGGTCCACGGCCCCGCCGATCAGCACCCGGCTGCCCGCGCGGCGCATCTCGAACCGCACCTTGCTGCCCGCCGGACCCACGGCCTGCGTGAGCTGCGAGGTCTGCTCGAACGTCAGGCCGTCGAACCGCAGCACCGACCCGGCGTAGCCGTCCTGCCGGTACTCCGACACGTCCACCTCGGACTCCAGGTCCGGCGGCAACGCGATCGCGGGGCCGGGGTCGTCCGGCCCGGTCTCGGGGGTGGCCACGACGATCTGCCCGGTGACCGTGTCGTCGGGCTGCACCGCGAGCGCGGCCTGCACCCGGGCACAGCCGCTGAGCGCGAGCGCGGCGAACAGGAGGCCCAGCAGCGGCAGGATCCGGAGGCGGGGGGAGGGCACGGGAGCATCGTGCCAAACCGGCGGCGGCCCGCCGGGGAGGTGGGCCCGCGCGGCCGGGGTACGCACACCTCGGTGGCGACGGCTGCGCCGGCGTGCTGCTCGCGCGGGCCGGTAGCCGCATGATCGTCGGGTGCGGTCATGAAGCCGCACGTGTGCGGTTCTGTGACCGCAGGTGCCGATCATGCGGTGGCGGGTCGGTGTGGCCGGGTGATCAGCAGTGCGTCACGGTGGTGGTTGCTGCGGTGAGGTGCTGCTCGGCGTGGGCGGGGTGTCGGCGGCCGGTTGATCCGCACGCCAGGGTCGTGACGCAGCGGTGGTGTGCTGCTCGGCGTGGCGGGGTGTCGGCGGTCGGTCGATCCGCACGTCAGGGTCGTGACGCAGCGCTGGTGTGCTGTTCGAGTGGCGGTGGTCCGCCGAGTCGCACACCCCGGCTGCGCCGAGAGCGGTGGTGTGCTGTTCGAGCGGCGGTCTCAGCATGATCGCCGGGTGCGGTTACGAAGCCGCACGGATGCGGTTCTGTGACCGCATACGCTGATCACGGGCAGCCGGTCGCGTGGCCGGGGTGATCAGCAGCGCGTCCCGGTGGTGGTGCGCCGCTCGCGCGGATCAGGCCGGGCGGGGCGGGAGAGGCAGCGTGCGGCCCAGGACGGCGAAGGGGCGGGCGTCGCCGGTGAACCGGTGGTGGCGCAGGACGTCCTCGAACCCCGAGCGACGGTAGAGGCGCCACGCCCGGCCCGGCGTCTCGGTGCCGTACTCCGGGGTGGACAGCAGCACACGGGCGTTCGGGACGTCGGTGAGCAGCGCCCGCAGCAGCGACTCGCCGAGCCCGTGGCCCTGGGCGTCGGGCCGGACGTGCAGCTCGGTGAGCTCGAAGTAGTCCTCCAGCCAGCGCTGCGCCTCCGGGGAAGCGCCGGTGAGCCCGCGGCGCACCTCCTCGTACCACCACTGCCCGGGGCCGCCCGCGTAGCCGTAGGCGATGCCGAGCAGGGAGCCGGCGGCGTCGAGCCAGCCGACCGCGCGCCAGCCCGGCCTGCGGACGTGTTCGAGCCACAGGCTGCGCCGGTGGCGTGCCGTACTGGGGGGATAGCCCATCGCGGAGACGTAGACGTGCAGCGCCTCCGTGAGCCGGTCGGCGAGCTCGTCCGGCCCGAGCCGGACGAGGTGGCGCGCCGGTGCCCTGGTCACCCGTCCATCTCACCACGTCCGCGCCGCCGGTCCCACACCCGTGTCCCACGCGATTCCCCGGACTTGACGTGGCGGTCGCGGCGCGCTTCACTGGACACCGATCGAACATGCGTTCGATCTCGACGCCCCGGTCGGTGGGGTGGGGGAAGCGCCCCGCCGCCGGGTGCGGCGAACCGTGCCGGTGGGGAGGAGCGTATGCCGGTGAGTGAGGGTGTGCGATGAGTCCGCTGAACCTCTTCGGCTCGCGGCAGCCCACGCCGGTGCAGGTCCGGTGGCAGGACGGCGAGCCGGTCGAGTTCCAGCGCCGCCCGATGCGCCGCGGGCCGCGCTACCTGATCACCGACGTCCGGGAGCGGTGGATCGAGGAGTCGCCGTGGCCGTTCCCGTCACCCATGCCGGTCGGCGGCGACCGGCTGCGCTGCTGGCGGGTGCTGGCCCGGTCGGCGGGTGAGCCGGAGGCGCCCGCCCGGGAGTTCGTGCTGCGGATGCGCGCCGGTCCCGGGGTGTGGGACCTCGTGCGGAGCGCCGAGTGAGAGCCAGGAGGAGCCGACGATGACCATCACCACCACGGCCCGCGTGCCCGCGCCGCGCGCCCCGCAGCGGGCCGCCCCGCGCCCGGTGGCCGCGCCCACGTCGCGGGCCGCCCTCTCCCTGCTGCGCCAGGCCGCCGACGGGCTCGCCGAGGCCCACCGGTCCGCCGACCCGTTGCTCCGGTACCCGGCCGCTTACCTCGCCGCGCTCCGGGCGGGTGCCGCGGTGCTCGCGGTCCGCGCGCGCCCGCAGCCGCGCCGGGGCGCCACCCGCAACGTGTGGGAGCTGCTCGCGGAGGTCGCCCCCGAGTTCGCGGAGTGGGCGGCGTTCTTCTCGGCGTGCTCGGCCACCCGCGCGGCCGCCGAGGCGGGGATCGCCCGGCTCGTCGGGCGGCGCGACGCCGACGACATGCTGCGGCAGGCCGAGCAGTTCGTCGGCCTCGTCACGGCGTCGGTGCCCGTGCGCTGAGGTGCCGGTGCGCTGAGACGAGCCCCGCGCGTCAGCGGGTGGCGGGGGGTGCCACGACCGCGGCGTCGTCCTGGTCTTCGTCCGGGTCGCGGCGGCGGTCGCTGCGCAGCACCCGGCCGAGCAGGAGGGTGAACACCGCCGAGGCCTCCCGCGCCCCCGGGGTGTCCCAGCGCTGGATGGGCATGCACGCGCCCTGCGCCTGCTGGATGGCCGAGCGGTCGGGGAGCACGCCGGTGAGCACGAGCGGGCCGAACAGCTCGCGCAGCTCGCTGATCCGGAACTCGTGCTCGGTGTTGCGTGGGCGCACCCGGTTGATCAGCACGCCGAGTGGCTGCAGGTCGGGGTTGCCCCGCTGCCGCTCGGTCTGCACGGCGTCGAACGCGCGCTGCACCCCCGACACCGCGAACATCGTGGGGTCGGTCACCAGCACGGCGCGGTGCGCGGCCGCGAGCGCGCTGCGGGTGAGCTGGCCCAGCGACGGCGGGCAGTCGATGATCACCAGCCGGTACGGGTCGTCGGCGCCGTCGGCGGTGTGATCGCCGAGCAGCCCGTCGGGGTGCACGAGGCGGTGCAGCGCGCGGCGGAGCTGGTCCAGCTGCCGCGGGCCCGGGTCGGGGTGGTTGTGCCGCTCGGTCTGCTCCGCGCCGACGAGCACGTCCAGGCCGTCGCCCCACCCGCTGCGCGCGATCGCCCGGTGCAACACCGACCGGCGCGGCTCGTCGAGCACGTCGGCCACGGTGGCCGACGTCGGCTCCGGGTCGAGCGCGATCGTCGAGTTGGCCTGGGGATCGAGATCGACCACGAGCGTGCGCACGTCGTGCTGCAGCGCGGCGCCGGCCAGGCCGAGCGCGACGGTGGTCTTGCCGACCCCGCCCTTCAAGCTCAATGTGGCCACCACCAGCACGGCGGTCAACCTACCTCGTTCAGGTGAGCCGGCCGGGCGCGGCACCATCCCGTGGCGCGTCGCCCGGAGCGTGGGGCGGGGCCCGCCTTCTGCTCGACTAGGCTGCCGCCGTGAGGCTCGCATGGTGAGTGGTCCGACGGCCGACGTGGCCGGCGTCGACGGCGGGCCGGTGCACCGCGCCCTCGCCGCGGAGATCACCGGCGTGCGCGACCGCCGGCCGGGCAGCCCGCCCCGCGTGCTCGACGTCGGCGGGGGGAGCGGCGCCTGGGCGGTGCCGCTCGCGCGCCTCGGCTGCGCCGTCACGGTGGTCGACAACAGCCCCAACGCGCTCGCCGCGCTCCACCGCAGGGCCCACGACGCCGGGGTGCACGAGCTCGTCACCCCGGTGCAGGGCGACGTGGACGCGCTCGCCGAGGTCGTGCCGCCCGGCGGGGCCGACCTCGTGCTCGGCCACGGCCTGCTCGAGGTGGTCGACGACGCCGCGGCCGCGGTGTCCGCGCTCGCCACCGCCACCGCCGCGGGCGGGGCCGTGTCGGTGCTCGTCACCGCCCGCTACGCCGCGGTGCTGGCGCGCGCGCTCGGCGGCAGGCTCGCCGAGGCGCGGTCGCTGCTGGTCGACCCGGACGGGCGGCTCGGGCCGGGCGACGCGCTGCGCAGGCGACTGGACGCCGGCACGCTGCGCGGGCTGCTGGAGTCCTCCGGCGCGTTGCGGGTGGAGGTGCTGCAGGGCGACGGAGTGCTCGACGGCTGGATCCCCGGTTCCGTGCGCGACGGCGGCCCGGGGGTCGCACGCGAGATCGCCGAGCTCGAGCACCTCGCGGCTGCCGCGCCGCCGCTGCTCGACGTGGCCGCGCGCTTGCACGCCCTCGCCCGCCGGGCCTGATCACCGAGCGGTCGTCTCCGGTGACTGTGCGTTCGGCGCATCGGAGAGACCGTTCGTCGACCGCTGCTGGTTGATCACGGGCTGATCACGGTCGTGGCACGGGAATGTTGCGGCCGCCCGACCTGGTGTGACCGATTCGGCACAGGCGGTGTCCGGAGCGGCGGTCGATCTTCCCCTGGGCGCCGCACCTGCGGGGATGCCCGGGGAAAGGGCCGCACGGCGCCCCGATCGTGGCCGCCCGCCGATCTTCGGCGAAGATCGACCCGTCCGCTCGACGAGTCCGGGTGGTCGACGGGCGTTCTGGCTCGTATCCTCATCAACAGACGCCCAGCCCGGGCGCTCGTCGCGTCGTTCCGGCACGGAATTTGACCCGACAGGATGAACAGTGCCGGAGGTGAAGCCGTGCCCCTCTCCGAGCACGAGCAGCGGCTGCTCGAACAGATCGAGCGCGCTCTCTACGCCGAGGACCCGAAGTTCGCGTCGACCGTGCGCGGTGGACGGTTGCGCAAGCCAACGCGTCGCCGTCGCCTCCAAGGCGTGGCGCTGTTCGTCGTAGGACTCGTGCTGCTCGTCGTCGGCGTCGCCGTGCCCCAGCTGTGGCTGGGAAGCTTCCCGGTGCTCAGCGTGGTCGGGTTCCTCATGATGCTCGGGGGAGCCGTCCTCGCCGTCACGTCGGTGGGCACGAACGCTCAGCCCGGTCCGGCCAAGAACGCCGAGGCCGACAAGAACGGCTTCACCGGCCGGATGGAAGAGCGCTTCCGCCGCCGCTTCGAGCAGGAGTAGTCCTCCGCAGGTTGTTCACTGCGCGTACTCCGCACGACCCGTCGTGGGTGTGCGGAGTTTTCGCGCGTTCAGCGTGAGGTGATCGCTTCGGTGGCGCGCCGGCCGGTCCGCTCCCGGCCTTCCCGCCGCTCCCGCATCTGCTGCAGCACCGACCGGGGCAGCAACCGGCCCCGCAGCGACAGGCTGCTGCCGGCCGCGATCCCCGCCGCCACCGTCCGCACCGGCTCGTCCAGCTCGCCCGGCCGCGGGTGCGCGCCGCCGTACCAGCTCGACTCGACCGCACCGACCACCTGGCGCAGCGCCTGCTGCGCGTCCGGCTTGAGGTGGTGCTCGCGCACGAGCCGGCGCGCCGCGGCGCGCACGGTGTCGCTCGGCGGGGTGTCGCAGCCGCGGTCGGCCGACTCGGCCAGCAGCTCGTCCCACCCCGCGCCTGCCGCGCCCTCGCCACCACGGGCCACGGCGGCGAACCTGCGCCTGCGGTGGCGCACCCGCATCGCCGCGGGCACCAGCACGAGGAGCACCCCCACCAGCGCGGCCGCGAACGGCCAGATCGGGATCTCGATCCCGGACGACTCGGACGACGGGGGCGTGGCCTGCGGCTCGCTCGGCTCGGGGCTGCTGGGCTCCGGGGCCGTGTCGTCGTCGCCGGGCAGGGGCTCGGGGACGGGCGCGTCCTCGGCCTCGGCGTTCTCCCGTTGCGCGAGCTCGGCCTGGGCCTCCTCGACGTAGGGCGGGTCGATGCGCCTGCCGTCGGTGAGCGGGGTGGGGTCGAACGCCGTCCAGCCGATGCGCGGGAACCACGCCTCCACCCAGGCGTGGGCGTCGGAGGTGGAGACCGTGCGGTCGCCGCCGTTGTCGACGCCCGCGGTGAACCCGATCGCGACCCGGGCGGGCACGCCGACGGTCCGCAGCATCACGGCCATGGCCGAGGCGAACTGCTCGCAGTAGCCGGTGCGGCCCACGGTGAGGAACTCGACGAGCGCGTCGTCGCCGGAGCCGGGCGCGGTCTGCAGGCTGTAGGTGAACTGGGAGCCGGGGCCTGCGAACCAGTTCTGGATCGCGAACACGCGGTCGAAGCCCGGACCCGCGTTGCCAATGACCTCCCGGGCGATCTCGCCGACGCGCGGGTCGACGCCGGTGGTGTCGAGGTACTCCAGCCCCACGCCCTCGATGCCCTGGGCGGCGCGCAGCTGCTGCATCGACGGGGTGGGCAGCACGGCGCGGTGGCGCCAGCCGTCGTCCTGGCGGGGGCGGCCGGTGTAGCCGGTGCCACTGGCCACGTCGTACTGCCACTGGTCGCCGGGCAGATCGGCGACGTCGATCGGCTCGCCGTAGAGCGGGAGCCAGTAGTCGCGGAAGGCCAGGTTGTCGATCTGGACGTCGACGAACTCGCCCGGCACGTCCGGCTGCTGCTGCACCGGCCCGGGCAGCGCGATGCCGGGCTCCGGGCGGGTGGCCTCCCACCCGCGGTCCGGGACGTACTGGCGCAGGGTGAGCGCGCGCAGGTAGGAGGGACGGCCGAGGCCCTGCACCTCGAACAGCTCGGTGGGCACGGGTTGCTCGAGCTGCCCGCGCAGCGCCGTGAACGGGGTGAGGCCGATCGAGCCCGTCTCCCCGCCCCCGCCGCCGTTGGCGAACCGCCCTGAGGTGCCGACGAACGGCGTGATGACGCCGACGCCGAGCGCCACGACCACGGCGCCCGCCACGAGCGCGGTGCCCCCGGTGAACTGGCTGTGCAGCCCGCCGGCCGCCACCAGCAGCAACCCGAAGCCCGCGGCCGCGCCCGCCATCGCCCACCACGGCAGGAGCTGGTCGGCCAGCGCCGCGGGCACCGCGAACACCGCGAGCAGCGGCACCCCGGCGGCCGCGGGTGCCTTGGCGACCACCGCGGCGGCGTACACGCAGGTGGTCAGCACGCCGAAGGCGGCCGTGACGAGGAAGAGGATCTCCGGGGTGGCCGCCACCGGGGCCGTGCTCGTGTTGATCTGTTGCCCGGCGCCCGCCACGAGCGCGCCGAAGCGGCCGAACGTCGCCGGCCCGGGGAGGAAACCGAGCAGGGCGCCGTCGCCGAAGAAGACCGCGAGGACGACCAGCACCGCCGCGCACTGGCCGAGCAGCGTGACGATCGAGCCGAACCGGTGCAGCACCAGCGCGGCGAGCACCACGACCGTGACGGCTGCCAGCGCGGGGAGCGCCCAGGACCAGCCCTGGACGACGGCGGTGACCGGGCCGCCCGCGAGGACCACCGCCGCACCGGCTGCGAGCGTGGCGACCCACGGAACGCGCGGCCGCTCCGGGGCGGGGGCCGCAGCAGGGGGCGCCGGGGTGGGACGCGCGACCGGTTCCGGTTCCCGTGCCGCAGGCCGCGCGGGTGGCTCCGGCGGCTCGGCGACCGGCGCCCGAGCGGCGGCGCGGCGCGGAGGCGGGGGTGGTGGGGTGCGCCGGGGCGGCGGGGGCGCTGAGCGGGTCATCGGGTGCCCGCCGGGGCGACGGCCTGGGCGGCGACGAGGTGGTCCCACGCCTGGTCCGGGGTCATCGTCGCGGTGGCCACCGCGACGTGCCAGCCCGCGCGTCGCAGGGCGGAGGCGCTCTCGGCGGCGTTGCCGGTGCCCCCGGCCGGGTCCCAGCTCGCGGTGTCGCACAGCACCGCGTGGCCGCCCGCGGGGTGGCGCGCGCACAGCGCCTCGACCTGCCCCGGCGCGAGGGCGCCGAGCACGGCGAGCACTTCGCTGCCGGCCGTGAGCTCGGGCCCGGCGAGGTCGGTGCGCGCCGACGGGCGCAGCCCGGCGAGCGCGTCGAGCAGCTGCTCGCGCCCGGATGCCGAGCCCGGGGGAGTGAGCTCCACGCCGTCCTCGGTGACGAGGGTGACCGGCTCGCCGCGCGCGAGCAGGTGCAGGCAGACGCTGGCCGCGAGGCCCACCGCGAACTCGAGGCTGGAGTCGGCGCCACGGCCGCGGTGGGCGGCGTCGCGGCGGTCGAGCAGCAGGGTCATCCCGCCGCGCCACGGCCGCTCCTCGAGGCGCACCATCAGCTCGTTGTGCCGTGCGGAGCTGCGCCAGTGCACGCGGCGCAGCTCGTCGCCCTGCCGGTACGGCCGGATCAGCACGTCGGTGGCGCCCTGGCCCTGGTGGTTCAGCGCGGCGCCCGCCACGCCCTCGCCCGCGCCGAGTGCGGGCGGCACCCCGCGCAACGGGACGACGCGGGGCAGCACGACCAGCCGTTGCGGACCGGCGAGCTCCTGGTCGAACTCGGCGAGGCCGAGCGGGTCGGTGGCCGTGCCGGTGAGCGGACCCACCTTGTGCAGGCCGCGCAGGACCGGGCGCAGGGGATAGGTCAGCGTGGCCGTGCCGCGGCTGGAGAGCCGGTGCACGGTGAACCGGGGCGGGGCGTCGGCCTGCGCTCCCGCGGCGTCGGGTGCGGCGTCGACCAGCCGCAGCGCACCGAGCAGCGGGCCACCCGCGAGCTCGAGCCGCACGTCGACGGAGACACCCACCGGCACCCGCGCCGGTTCGAGCGTGCGCTCGGCGCTGACCGTGCGGCGGGTGCGCGACGCGAGCAGCAGGGCGAGCAGCGGCAGCAGCGCCACGAACACGCCGACGCGCAGCAGGTCGCGCTCGTCGAGCACGATGGAGCACACCGCGGTGGCGCCGCCGCCCGCGAGCAGGCAGCGCCCGCGCGTGGTGAGCCCGGAGAAGCGACCGCCCGGCACCACGCCTCAGCCGCCCCGGGGCGCCGGAACGGGGTGGCGGCCGAGCAGGCTGCGGACGATGTCGACGGCGGGACGGCGGGACGCCAGCGCGTCGGGCGTGAGCATCAGGCGGTGGGCCAGCACCGGCACCGCGACGGCCTGCACGTCGTCGGGCACCACGAAACCGCGGCCGGCGAGGGCGGCCTGGGCCCGGGCCGCGCGCACCAGCTGCAGGGTGGCGCGCGGGGACGCCCCGAGTCGCACGTCGGGGATGCGGCGGGTGGCGCCGACCAGGTCGACGCAGTACTGACGCACCTCGGGGCCGAGGCGCACCCGGCGGACGGCGTCGATGACCGCGCGCACCCGACGGGCGTCGGTGACGGGGCGGAGCAGGTCGAGCGGGTCGGCGGCGGAGTGCTCGTCGACCATCGCCAGCTCGGCGGCCGGATCCGGGTAGCCGACGCTGACCCGCGCGGTGAAGCGGTCGCGCTGGGCCTCCGGGAGCGCGTAGGTGCCGTCCATCTCCACGGGGTTCTGCGTGGCGACCACCATGAACGGGCTCGCGAGCGCGTAGGTGGCGCCGTCGACCGTGACCTGGTGCTCCGCCATGCACTCCAGGAGCGCCGACTGCGTCTTGGGGGAGGCGCGGTTGATCTCGTCGGCGATCACGATGTTGGCGAAGACCGGTCCGGGCCGGAACTCGAACTCCGTGGTCTGCCGGTTGTAGACCGACAGGCCGGTGATGTCGCCGGGCAGCAGGTCCGGGGTGAACTGCACGCGGCTCACCGAGCAGTCGATGGAGCGCGCCAGCGCCTTCGCGAGGGTCGTCTTGCCGACGCCCGGTACGTCCTCGACGAGCAGGTGGCCCTCGGCCAGCAGGGTGACGAGCGCGACGCGCACGACGTCGGGCTTGCCCACGATCACGCGCTGCACGTTGCCCGCGATCCGGCCGCACAGGTCCGCGACGTCGCCGAGGCCCGTGCCGGGGTCGTCCAGCCCGGGGCGGCTGCTCGTCGCGGTCACGAGTGCTCCTCCGGTGACCTCGCAGGCTCGGTCACGTGCCCTCCTCCGTGGTCCATCGCACGTCTCTGGGGCGAGACGTCCGTCCAGTCTGTCAAACAGCTGATCGCACTCCGCCCCACCGGGTGTGGACAGCCTTCCCCACTCTGCCCCACCGACTCCGCTCGCGCGCCGTTCCTGCGCCGTACGGGCGGCGCAACGCGGGCAACTGCAGGGCCGTTCGAGCGTCCGGAGGGCCGCACGCTCACCGTGCGTGATTGCCGACCGTCGCGCGAGCGGGTGGTCCCCCACTCCGCCCCACCGCCGTTGACCTGGTGTTTTCCGTGAAGTTTCCGGTGCGACGAGCGGCGGTTCGAGTTGACGGTGGGGCGAAGTGGGGTAATGTGGTGATCGCTGGGGCACAACAGGGCCGCAGGGGAGGTGGGGCCGGTGTTCCTCGGCACCTACACCCCCAGGCTGGACGACAAGGGGCGGCTCACGTTGCCCGCGAAATTCCGCGACGAGCTGCGAGGCGGGCTGATGATCACGAAGGGGCAGGACCACTGCCTGTACGTGTTCACGCGCGAAGCCTTCACCGAGCTCGCGCAGAAGGTGGCGTCGGCTCCGCTCACGAGCGAGTCGGCCCGCGTCTTCCAGCGCAACCTCTTCTCCGGCACCGACGAGCAGCACCCCGACGGCCAGGGCCGCATCGCGATCACACCCGAGTTGCGGCGCTACGCGGGGCTCTCGAAGGACTGCGTGGTGATCGGCGCGTTCACCCGCGCCGAGATCTGGGACGCCGAAGCCTGGCAGCGGTACCAGGAGCAGAACGAGGACACCTACGCGAAGGCGCAGGAGGAGGTGCTCCCCGGACTGATCTGACGCACGGGGTGATCGCGGGTGACAAGAACCCGGCGGTGCCCCCACCCGGTAGCCCTGGCGCACCTTCCCCGGTGCCAGGTCTGCCGGGTGGAGGCATCGCCGACGAACCGGTCGGAACCGACGGTCCGGCCGGCCGGCGCGGGGGCGCGGGGGTGGCGACACGGGGCAGGGAGGTGTGCGGTGGGGCAGCATCACCACGAGGGCGGGCCAGCTGGGGCCAGGCACGTCCCCGTGGCCCTGCCCCGGGTCGCCGAACTGCTGCGGCCCGCACTCGCCGACCGGCCCGCGGTGCTCGTCGACGCCACCCTCGGTCTCGGCGGGCACGCAGCGGCGCTGCTGGCCGAGCACCCCCGGCTGACGCTGGTGGGGCTCGACCGCGACCCGGATGCGCTCGCGATGGCCGGGCGCAGGCTCGCCGCGCACGCCGACCGGACCCACCTCGTGCACGCCGTGTACGACCGCATCGCCGACGTGCTCGGGGAACTGGGGCTTCCCCGCGTCGACGGCGTGCTGTTCGACCTCGGCGTCTCGTCCCTGCAGCTCGACGCCGACGAGCGCGGCTTCTCCTACTCGCGCGACGCCGACCTCGACATGCGCATGGACCCCACCACGGGGCCAACCGCGGCCGACGTCCTCAACTCCTACCCGGTGCCGGAACTGGCGCGGGTGCTGCGCGAGTACGGCGAGGAGCGGTTCGCGAGCCGGATCGCCGCGGCCGTCGCGCGGAGGCGGGAGAAGGCACCGCTGCGGCGCAGCAGCGAGCTCGTCGAGCTGCTCTACGAGGCGGTGCCCGCGGCGTCCCGGCGCACCGGGGGGCACCCGGCGAAGCGCACGTTCCAGGCGTTGCGGATCGAGGTCAACGGCGAGCTGGACGCCCTGCGGGCCGCGCTGCCCGCCGCGGTGGACGCGCTCGCCGTCGGGGGCCGGATCGTCGTGCTGGCCTACCACTCGCTGGAGGACCGCATGGTCAAGCGGGAGTTCGCGGCGCGGGCGTCGTCGCGCACACCGGTGGACCTGCCGGTCGAACTACCGGGGCACGGGCCCGAGCTGCGCCTGCTCACCCGCGGGGCCGAGCAGGCGAGCGAGGACGAGATCAGGGAGAACCCGCGGGCGGCGCCGGTCCGCCTGCGAGCGGCCGAACGCATCCGGGAGGCGGCGTGACGGCGCGAGGGCGGGTTCACGAGAAGAAGCCGATGGTCCGGAACGGGGTGGTGTCATGAGTGCTCCAGTCACCGAGCGCGGGCGCACCGCCGTCCGCAGCCGCACCGCGGCGATCCCGGCCCAGCGGGGGCCGGTCGGCGCACCCGCGCCCGCAGCCGAGCCGAGGGCGGCGGGCAAGCGGGCGGACGAGCGGCCGCGCCGGGGTGGCGCGCCGCGCCCGGCGGCACCCGCCGGACGTCCGCAGTTCGTGCTGCTGATCATGGTGTTGCTGGTCGTCGGGCTGGTGGCCACGCTCTGGCTCTCCACGGCCGCGGCCGCCGACTCGTACCGGCTCCAGGACGCCACCGCGGAGGCGCGCGTCCTCAGCGAGCAGGCCGAGCGGCTCAAGCAGGAGGTCGCGGTGCTCGGGTCGGCGCCCGAGCTGGCCCGCCGCGCGGGGGAGCTGGGCATGGTCGCGGTGCGCGACCCGGCCCGGCTCGTGGTCGCGCCGGACGGTGGCGTCGTGGTGGTGGGGGAGCCGCGGGCCGCGGTGGCCCCGCCGCCACCGGCGCCGCCCGCGCCACCGGAGGGTGCGCAGCCGCCGGAGGCGGGTGCCGAAGGGGCCGCACCTGAGGGTGCCGCTCCCGAAGGCACGACTCCCGAGGGTGCCGCTCCGGAGGGTGCTGAAACCGAGGGTGCCGCTCCGGAGGAATCCGGGGCGACGGAGGACGGGGCGGCGCAGCTCGCCGCTCCCGGCGCCGAGGAGTCCACGCCCGAGGCCGTGGACGGCGCCGCGGGGGTTGAGCCGGCCGGCGACGAGGCAGGGGACGGCACCGCCGAGCGGGGCACCGAGGCCCGCGCGGACGGCGGCGGGACGGACGCCGGCTGATGCCGACGGCCCCGCCCCGGCTCCGGTCCGCCGGTGCGGCGGCCCGCAGGCCCACGTCCGCCAGGCCGGCCACACCCCGCCGTCCACCGGACCCCGCAGCCCTCGCCGTGCGCAGGCTCCGCATCGGCAGGGTGCTGCTGGTGATGGTCCTCGCCATCGCGACGCTCAAGCTCGTGGTCGTCCAGACCGTGGAGGCAGGCGAGCTGCGCGCCGCGTCGCAGCGCCAGTCGACGACGAACATCCGGCTCCCCGCCGAGCGCGGGGCGGTGCTGGACCGCGCGGGCGAGCCGCTCGCGTTCAGCGTGGACGCCCGCGCTCTCGTCGCGAACCCGCGGCTGATCGCCCGGACCCGCGGCCCGGACACCGCCCGCTACGCGGGGGAGATGGCCGCCGCCATCGCGCAGGCCACCGGGCAGGACCAGGCCGAGCTGTACAACCTGCTCACCAGCGACCGCGGCTACGTCGTGCTCGCGCGGCTCGTCACTCCCGACGTCGCCCGCGCGCTCCAGGAGCGGTTCCCGGAGATCGCCGACGAGCGGCGCGAGGACCGGCAGTACCCCGGCGGCACCCTCGCCGCGAACGTGATCGGCGCCGCCACCTGGAACGCCGACGAGCGCAAGCTCACCGGCCGGGTGGGGCTGGAGAGCTCGCAGGACAACCTGCTCGCCGGCTTCGAGGGGCTGCGCGTCGTCGACACGGCGGAGGACTCGAACGCCGTCATCCCGGGCAGCACGCGCTTCGAGCGCGCCGCCGTGCAGGGCTCGGACCTGCAGCTCACCCTCGACTCCGACCTGCAGTACACCGTGCAGCAGGCGCTCGTGGACTACGTGCAGCGCACCGGGGCCGACCCGACGTCCTCGGCCGTGGTGCTCGACGCCCACACCGCCGAGGTGCTCGCGATGGCGAACGGGCAGACGTTCGACCCGCGGGACCTGTCGGCCGCCTCACCGGACCAGCTGCGCAACACCGCGGTGCAGTACACGTTCGAGCCCGGCTCGGTGACCAAGGTCGTCACCATGGCCGCGGCGCTGGAGTACGGCATCGCCGGGCCCACCGACGTCCTCACGGTGCCGGGCAGCATCCGCGTCGCCGACCGCACGATCCGCGACTCGTGGAGCCACGGCACCGAGCAGTACACGCTCACCGGGGTGCTGGCGAAGTCGTCCAACGTCGGCACGATCATGACCGCGCAGCGGGTGGGCGAGGAGCGCTTCGCCGACATGCTCGCCCGCTTCGGCCTCGGCCAGCGCACCGGCGTCGGGCTGCCCGGCGAGGAGCCCGGGCAGGTGCCGCCGCGGTCGTCGTGGTCGGGCTCGACCTTCGGCAACCTCCCCATCGGCCAAGGCCTCACCGTCACCACCCTGCAGATGGCGGGCATGCTGCAGACCGTCGCGAACGACGGCGTGCGCGTCCCGCCCCGGATCGTGGCGGGCACCACCGGCGCGGACGGCGTGCAGGTCGCCCCGCCGCCGCCCGAGCCCGTGCGCGTGATCTCCCCCGAGACCGCGGCCACCCTGCGGACGATGCTCACCGCCGTCACCCAGGACGTGCGCGGCCAGCGCGGCACCGGCCACCAGGCCGCCGTGCCCGGGTACGTGGTGGCCGGCAAGACCGGCACCGCGCAGCAGGTGGACCCGAATTGCGGCTGCTACTCCTCCCAGCTGCACTGGATCAACTTCGCCGGGATGCTGCCCGCCGACAACCCGCGCTACGTCATCGCGATCATGCTCGACGCCCCCGACCCGGGCACGAGCGCGGCGCCGCTGTTCCACGACATCGCCACCTACCTCGCCCAGCGCGAACGGCTCCCCGTGAGCGACCAGCCGCCCCCGGTGCAGACGTTGCAGCTGCCGTAGCTGCCGCGCAGTTCGAGGCGGAGTTCAACCCACGGCCTGGGTGCTGAGGCCCGAGCCGTACGTCGCGGCTCGCCCGGGGACTTCGGTGTGCGGTTCGTGGTGGTCGATCGGGCCGAGTCGCACATCGCGGTCGCTGCTCTGCGGTGGTGTGCGACTCGATGCAGCGGGTCGGGCGTGGCCGGTCCGAGTCGTACGCCGTTGCTGGCGTTGCGGCTGCGGTGTGCTGCTCGGCGGCGTCGGCCGGCTTGGGACGGGTCTGGTGGCCGGTGTGTCCCGTGCGGGGAGTACTCCGCTGTTGTCTCCTCTGCTCGGCTGGTGGCCGATCCAGGTGCTCGGACGCGACGGTCAGGTACTTCGCGGGGGCTGTTCGCCACCGTGATCGGTGTCAGCAGCACCTCTCTGCTGTCGCGGCTACCGGGGTGAGCGGCTCGTCGTGGTTGACGAGGCGAGCCGCACGCCGCGGCTGCTGCCGCAACCGTGAGGTGCTGTTCGGTGCGTCGCGCGGGCCGATCGGTTGCGCGGCGACGGTGATCGACGCGGGAAGTACTGCTCGGTCGTCACGGCTGCGGTGGTGTGCGGCTCGTCGTGGTCGATCTGATCGAGGCGCACGCTGCGGCTGTTGCGACGACCAGGAGGTGCTGCTCGGCGGGCAGCGGCCGGCCGGTGGGGCGGTCGCGAGATCGGCCGCGTCGCCTGGGGTGGCTGGTGCGCTGGTGTGCGGTTCGTGGTGGTCGATCGCGTGTGATCTGCTGAGCCGTACACCGCCGCGGTGGTGGCGACGATCAGGTACTTCTCGTGGCACCGGCCGCCACTGTGATCGATCCGGGCAGGACGTAGCTGCTGTCCCGGCTGCAAACGCGTTCGTCTCGTCGTGGTCGATCAGTTCGAGGCGCACGCTGCGGTTGTGGCGGGATACTGCGACGTCAGCAGAAGGAGGGCGTGATGGAGCGGTTCGTCCGGCACGGGGAGGTCGCGCTCTGCGTCGAGGGCATCGGTTCGCCCGACGACCCGGCCCTGCTGCTCCTCGGGGGCAACTCCTGCTCCATGGACGTGTGGGACGACGAGCTGTGCGCGCGGTTCGCCGCGGGCGGCCGTTACGTCGTCCGCTACGACGCGCGCGACACCGGCCGGTCGACGCAGTGGCCCGCGGGGGAGCCGGGTTACACAGGCGTCGACCTCGTCGAGGACGCCCTGCGCGTGCTCGACGGCCTCGGCATCGGGGCGGCGCACCTGCTCGGCGTCTCCTCGGGCGGGGCGATCGCACAGCGCATCGCCGTGGAGCACCCCGGCCGCGTCCGGACGCTCACGCTCGTTGCCACGTCGATCGGCGGCCCGGCGGACGTCGCGTGGGAGGACCTGCCGTCGTGCACGGAGGCGCTCTCGGCGTGGTTCGAGAAGCCCGCTCCCGATCCCGACTGGCGCGACCCCGATGCCGTGGTCGAGTACGTCCTCGCCTCGGAGCGGGTGTTCGCGGGCACCCTCCCGGCGGACGCGGAGCGGGCGGCCGCGCTCGTGCGGCGGGCGGTCGAGCGCACCCCCGACATGGCGGCGGCCTGGAAGAACCACTGGATCGCCGAGGCGGGGCCGCCGATGACCGTCCCGATCGGGACGATCACCGCACCCACGCTGGTGCTGCACGGCACGCACGACCCGCTCTTCCCGTACGGCCATGGCGAGGCGCTCGCGAAGGAGATCCCCGGTGCCCGGCTCGTCCCGCTGCCGGGGATGGGTCACCAGGTGCCGCCGCCCCCGGTGTGGGACGTGCTGGTGGCCGAGGTGCTGCGACACACCGCCGAACGGTGATCGTGACGGCGCGCGGATCACGCTCCGTGCGGTCGGGAGCCGACCGACGCGCCCCGTGGGCCGTCCGGCGCGCGGCCGGGTGACGCGCGGGCGGTGCGCGCAGGGGCGGCCGGTGGCCCGCCGGTAGCCTTCCCCGACGTGTCGCCCGCCCGCCAAGCCCCTCCCGTGCCGGCCGGTGCACCGCCGCGTCCGCGCGGGGTGCGCCCGGTGGAGCTCGGCGTCCTCGGAGCGGCGATCGAGGTCCCGGCCAGGGGATCGGCCACCGTCACGGGGGTCACCCTGCGGGCGTCGGACGCGCGCCACGGCGACCTGTTCGCCGCTCTGCCCGGTTCCCGTGCGCACGGCGCCGACTACGTCGCTGACGCGCTCGCCGGAGGTGCGGCGGCCGTGCTCACCGACCCGGACGGCGCCCGCCGTCCCGTGCTCGCCGGGGTGCCGCTGCTGGTCCACCCGCATCCGCGGCAGGTGCTCGGCGCGCTGGCCGCGCTCGTGTACGGCGACCCGACCGCGGGTTTGCGGGTGCTCGGCGTCACCGGCACCAGCGGCAAGACCACCACGGCGCACCTGCTCGAGGCGGGGCTCGCGGCCGCGGGCAGGCCCAGCGGGCTGGTCGGCACGATCGGCACGCGCATCCACGGCCGGAGTCTGCCCACGGCCCTGACCACGCCGGAGGCGCCGGACCTGCAGGCGCTGTTCGCGGTGATGGCCGAGGACGGCGTCACCGACGTGGCGATGGAGGTGTCCAGCCACGCGCTCGCGATGGGCCGGGTGGCGGGCACGCGGTTCGCGGTGGCCGCCTTCACCAACCTGTCGCAGGACCACCTGGACTTCCACCGCGACATGGAGGACTACTTCGAGGCCAAGGCCGCGCTCTTCGACGGCCGGGCCGAGCACGCCGTGGTGTGCGTCGACGACGAGTGGGGGCAGCGGCTGGCCGCGCGCACCCCGGGCGCGGTCACGGTGTCGACGTCGGGGCCCGCGCGGTGGCGCGGCGTCGACGTCCGCACGGACGCCGACGGCACCCAGACCTTCACCGCGATCACCCCGGACGGGGCCCGGCTGCCGGTGCGGCTGCAGCTGCCCGGCGCGTTCAACGTGGCCAACGCCGTGGTGGCGCTCGCCTGCCTGGACGCGGTGGGCGTGCCCGCCGCGGCGGCCGCCGAGGGCTTCGCCGGCGTGGCGGTGCCCGGCCGGATGCAGCGCGTCGACGAGGGGCAGCCCTTCCTCGCCGTGGTCGACTACGCGCACAAGCCGGGGGCGGTGGCCGCGCTGCTCGACGCGCTGCGCCCGCAGGTGCCCGGCCGGCTGATCGTCGTGCTCGGCTGCGGCGGCGACCGCGACCGCGGCAAGCGCCCGATGATGGGCGCGGCGGCCGCGGCGCGCGCGGAGGTGCTGGTGGTCACCGACGACAACCCGCGCACCGAGGACCCGGCCGCGATCCGCGCCGAGATGCTCGCCGGTGCGCGGGCCGAACCGGCCGCGGGGGACGTGCTCGAGATCGGCGACCGGCGCACCGCGATCGCCGCCGCCGTGGCGTGCGCGCAGCCGGGGGACGCGGTGGTCGTCGCAGGGAAGGGGCACGAGACGGGCCAGGAGGTCATGGGCGTCAAACACCCCTTCGACGACGCCGCCGAGCTGGCTGCGGCGCTTCAGGGCACGCGGTGACGGGCCGTGTGCACCGGGATGATCGGATAGGCCCGATGAGCGGGACAAGAGCATGATCGAGATGCGGTTGGCCGAGGTCGCCACCGTCACCGGTGGGCGGCTCCACCGGGCTTCCGGGGACGAGCGGGTCTCCGCGGTCGAGTTCGATTCGCGGGCGATCGGGCCGGGTGGCCTGTTCATCGCCCTGCCGGGTGAGCGGGTGGACGGGCACGCCTTCGCCGCGGCCGCGGTGGCCGCCGGGGCGGCGGGTGTGCTCGCGGGGCGCGAGGTCGACGCCCCCGCTGTCATCGCGCCGCCGGTGGGCCGGCAGGAGGGCACCTACCTCGCCGAGAGCGACCACGACGGCGCCGGGGCCGCGGTGCTCGCCGCGCTCGCGGCCCTCGCCGGGCACGCGGTGCGGGCGCTGCCCGCCACGGTCGTCGGGGTCACCGGCAGCTCCGGGAAGACCTCCACGAAGGACCTGCTCGCCGCGGTGCTGGCCCCGCTGGGGCCCACGGTGGCGCCGCCCGGGTCGTTCAACAACGAGCTGGGCCTGCCGTGGACGGTGCTGCGCGCCGACGAAGCCACCCGCCACCTGGTGCTCGAGTTCTCCGCCCGCGGCACCGGGCACATCGCGCGGCTCGCCGCGGTGGCCCCGCCCCGGATCGGGGTGGTGCTGAACGTGGGCCGCGCGCACGTCGGCGAGTTCGGCTCGGTGGAGGCGATCGCGCAGGCGAAGGGCGAGCTGGTGGAGGCGCTGCCCGCCGACGGGGTGGCCGTGCTCAACGCCGACGATCCGCTCGTCGCCGCGATGGCGAACCGCACGCGCGCGCGGGTGGTGACGTTCGGGCGCTCGGCTGCCGACGTCCGGGCCGAGGACGTGCGGCTCGAGGGCGCCCGCGCCCACTTCACGCTCGTGACGCCCGCCGGGCGCGCCCCGGTGGCGCTGCGCCTCGTGGGCGAGCACCACGTGGCCAACGCGCTCGCGGCCGCCGCGGTGGCGCTGGAACTCGGGGGCACGCCCGAGGGGGTCGCCGCCGCGCTGGGCGCCGCGGAGCCCGCGTCGAAGTGGCGGATGGAGGTCACCGACCGGCCCGACGGGCTCACGGTGGTCAACGACGCGTACAACTCGAACCCCGAGTCGATGCGGGCCGCGCTCTCGGCGCTCGCCGCGATCGGCGGGGGCCGCAGGCGCACCTGGGCGGTGCTGGGCCCGATGGCCGAGCAGGGCGACGGTGCGCGGGCCGTGCACGCCGAGATCGCCGCCGCCGCGCGCGAGCTGCGGATCGACCGGCTCGTGGGCGTCGGCACGGCCGACTACCCGGGCGCGGAGCTCACCGCCGACGTGGGGGAGGCGATCGACCTGCTGCGCGGCGAGGCGCGGCCCGGCGACGTCGTGCTGGTGAAGGCGTCGCGCTCGGCGGGGCTGGAGCGGGTGGCCGAGGGGCTGCTGCACGAGCCGGGACCGGTGCCGCGGTGAGAGGTGTCTTCATCGCCGCGGGCGTGGCGCTCGCGGTGTCGATCCTGCTCACCCCGTACCTGATCCGGTTCTTCTCCCGGCAGGGGTTCGGGCAGGAGATCCGGGCCGAGGGCCCGCAGAGCCACCAGGCGAAGCGGGGCACGCCGACCATGGGCGGCGTCGCGATCCTGCTCGCGATCTGGCTGGGCTACCTCGTCTCGCACGCGCTGACCGGCGAGCCGATCACGGCCTCGGCCCTGCTCGTCCTGTTCCTCACCACGGCGCTGGGGATGGTCGGTTTCCTCGACGACTTCATCAAGCTGCGCCGGGCCCGCAACCTGGGCCTGAACAAGACCTCGAAGACCGTGGGCCAGGTGCTGACGGCCACGATCTTCGGCATCCTCGCGGTGCGGTTCACCAACGACGCCGGGCTGGCCCCGGCCTCGGACAGCCTCTCGTTCGTCCGCGACATCACGGTGCTGTCGTTCGGCACGGTCGGGTTCGTGCTGCTCGCCAACCTCATCATCGCGGGCTGGTCGAACGCGGTGAACTTCACCGACGGCCTGGACGGGCTCGCGGCAGGCACGGGTGCGATCGTGCTGGCCACGTACACGATCATCGGGTTCTGGCAGTTCCGCAACAACTGCGCGATCGCCAGCGCCGCGGGCTGCTACCAGGTGCGCGACCCGCTCGACGTGGCGCTCGTCGCGGCCGCCGCGATGGGGGGCTGCATCGGGTTCCTCTGGTGGAACGCCGCACCCGCCCGCATCTTCATGGGCGACACCGGCTCGCTGGCGATCGGCGGACTGATCGCCGGGCTGTCCATCGTGACGCGCACCGAGCTGCTGCTGGTGGTGATCGGCGGTGTGTTCGTGGTGGAGGTGCTGTCGGTGGCCGTGCAGATCGCGGTGTTCCGCACCACGCGCCGCCGCGTGTTCCGGATGGCCCCGTTCCACCACCACTTCGAGCTGGCGGGCTGGGCCGAGACCACCGTGATCATCCGGTTCTGGTTGCTCGCCGCCATGTGCGCCGCGCTCGGCCTGGGCCTCTTCTACCAGGAGTGGCTCACCGCGGCGGGCGGCGGCTGACCCCGGGTGGTCGTGAGTGGGTACGAGGGCTGTAGCACTCTTATCCACTCACGGCATGTCCGCTCACGGCATGTCCATCGTCGGTGAACCAGTGGGAGCGTGACCGCGGAATGAGGCCCGACGAGCTGGCCGGCGCACCGGTCCTCGTGGCCGGGGCCGGGGTGTCCGGGCTCGCGGCCGCGGCCGCCCTCGTCGAGGCCGGGGCCCGGGTCACCGTCACCGACGCCCGGCCCGCGGCGCTGGCCGACCTGCCGCCGGGCGCCGAGGCGGGCGCCGACCCGGACGTCGTGCCGCCCGGCACCGCGCTCGTGGTCACCTCGCCCGGGCGGCGCCCGGACCACCCGCTCGTGGCCGCCGCCGCGGCGGCCGGGGTGCCGCTGGTGGGGGAGCCGGAGCTCGCGTGGTGGCTCGGGCAGGCCCGCGAGCGTCCGCCCGTCTGGCTCGTGGTCACCGGCACCAACGGCAAGACCACCACCACCGGGATGCTCGCGGCGATGCTGCGCGCCGCCGACCGCGACGCCGTGGCCTGCGGCAACATCGGCTACCCCGTGGTGGACGCGGTGCGGGCGGGCCACGACGTGCTGGCCGTGGAGCTGTCGAGCTTCCAGCTGCACTGGTCGCCCTCGATCCGGCCGCTCGCCGGCTGCGTGCTCAACGTCGCCGACGACCACCTCGACTGGCACGGCTCGTTCGCCGCCTACGCCGCCGCGAAGGCCGCGGCGCTGCGCGCGGACGTCGCGGTCGCCGGGGTGGACGACCCGCCTGCCGCCGCGCTGCTCGCCGAGGCGCCCGCGCCGCGGCGGGTGGGCGTCACGCTGGGGGAGCCGGGCCCCGGTCAGCTCGGCGTCGTCGACGGGGTCCTGCTGGACCGCGCCTTCAGCGACGACCCGGACGGCGGGCGGCTCACCGAGGCCGCCGCCGTGCACCCGGGCGGGGCGCCCGGTGTGCTCGACGCGCTGGCCGCGGCCGCGCTCGCCCGCGCGGCCGGGGTCGGCCCGGACGCCGTCCGCGCCGGGCTGGACGACTTCCGGCCCGGCCCGCACCGTGGCGGGGTGGTGGCCACCGTCGCCGGCGTGCGCTACGTCGACGACTCCAAGGCCACCAACCCGCACGCGGCAGCCGCGTCGCTCGCCGCGCAGGCGCCCACCCCGGTCGTCTGGATCGTCGGCGGGCTGCTCAAGGGCGCGGCCGTGGACGACCTCGTCGCCCGGCACGCCCGCGGCCTGCGCGCCGCAGTGGTGATCGGCACCGAGCGCGCGGAGATCCTGTCCGCCCTCGCGCGACACGCGCCCGACCTCCCCGTGGCCGAGGTCGTGCCGGGCGACGATGCCCCCATGCCGGAAGCCACCCCGTCGGACAGCGCGTCGTCCGCCGACGTCATGACCACCGCCGTCCGGCGGGCCGCCGCCCTGGCCCGGCCCGGCGACGTCGTGCTGCTCGCGCCCGCCGCGGCGTCGATGGACCAGTTCACCGACTACGCGCAGCGCGGGCTGCGGTTCGCGCAAGCAGCGGCCGGGTTGGCCGCCTCCACACCGGACCGGGTGCCGTGACCGTGCCGTTGCCGCGGGGCGGGGAGCGGGGCCGGTCGGCGCGCCCGCCGTCGAAGGGCGCGGCGAAGGCGGCTGCCTCCAGGACCGGTGCGGCGCGCACGGCCGTGGCGCGCCGCACAGGGGTGCGCGGGCTCGGGGTGAGCCCGCACGGGGTGCGCCAGGCGGTCGGCCGCACGGCCGCCGCGCTCAACCAGTGGTTGCGCCGCCCGCTCACCTCGCTGCACCTCGTGCTCGGGGTGTTCGGCCTGCTCACGTTGTTCGGGCTGGTCATGGTGCTGTCGGCGTCGTCGGTGGAGTCGCTCACCGCCGACGGCTCGTCGTATTCGGTGTTCACCCGCCAGCTGATGTTCTGCGTGCCCGGGCTGCTGATGTTCTGGCTCGGGCTGTGCATCTCCCCGCGGCGGCTGCGCGCGCTGGCCCCGGCCGCGCTCGTGGTGGGCGCGCTGGCGCTGGTGGCGGTGCTGTTCGTGGGGGAGACCCGCAACGGGTCCCGGGCCTGGTTCGCGATCGGGTCGTTCTCGGTGCAGCCGTCCGAGGCGGTGAAGGTGGCGCTCACGCTGTGGGGCGCCCACGTGCTCGTCGCCCGCCGGGCGGTCATGCACCGCTGGAAGTACGCGCTCTCCCCGGTCGTCCCGGTCACCGTCGTGCTGCTGACGCTGCTGGTGCTGCAGCCCGACCTGGGCATGACGATCTCGCTGGGCGTGGTGCTCGTGGCGCTGCTCTACTTCGGCGGCGCGCCGATGCGGCTGATCCTCACCCTCTCCGGCGGCGCCGCGGCCGGGGCCATCGCCCTCGCGCTCTCCGCCGAGTACCGGATGAGCCGCATCACGGCCTTCCTCAACCCCGAGAAGGCCGACCCGCAGGCGGCGGGCTTCCAGGCCCAGCAGGCGCTCTACTCGCTCGCCGACGGCGGGCTGTTCGGCCAGGGCCTCGGGCAGGGCCGCGCCAAGTGGAGCTACCTGCCCAACGCCCACAACGACTTCATCTTCGCGATCGTGGCCGAGGAGCTGGGCTTCATCGGGGCGTTCGTGGTGCTCGCCCTGTTCGCCACGCTCGCCTACACCGGCTTCCGGATCGCGGCGCGCAGCTCCGACCCGTGGCTGCGGCTCGTGGTGGCGACGTCCACCACGTGGCTCGTCACCCAGGCCGCCATCAACATCGGCTACGTCGTGGGGCTGCTGCCGGTGACCGGGCTGCAGCTCCCGCTGATCTCCTCGGGAGGCACGTCGCTCGTGGTCACCATGTTCGTCTTCGGGGTGCTCGCCAACGCGGCGCGGCACGAGCCGGAGGCCATCGCCGCGGTCAAGCAGCACGGCGAGGGGCCCATCGCCCGGTGGCTGAGGCTGCCCGCGCCCCAGCCGTACCGGGCGCCGGTGGCCCGCCCACCCGCCGAGCGGGGGCGGGTGCGATGACCGGGCCGTCCCTCGTGGTCGCCGGTGGCGGGAGCGGCGGGCACATCGAGCCCGCCCTCGCCTTCGCCGACGCCGTGCGCGCCCTGCGCCCCGACGCGCGCGTCACCGCGCTGGGCACCGAGAAGGGCCTGGACACCACGCTCATCCCGGCCCGTGGCTACCCCCTGGAGCTGATCCCGCCGGTCCCGCTGCCGCGCAAGCCCACCGCCGACCTGCTGCGGCTGCCGGGCAAGGTCCGCAGCGCCGTGGGCCGGGTGCGCGAAGTGCTCGCGGGCGTCGGGGCGCAGGCGGTGGTCGGGTTCGGCGGCTACGTCGCGCTGCCCGCCTACCTCGGCGCCCGGGGCCGCGTCCCGATCGTCGTGCACGAGGCGAACGCCCGCGCCGGGCTGGCCAACAAGGTGGGCGCGCGGTTCGCCGACATCGTCGCCGTGGCCGTGCCCGGCAGCGGGCTGCCCGGTGAGCGGGTGGTGGGGATGCCGCTGCGGCGCTCCATCACCGCGCTGGACCGGGCCGGGCTGCGGGGGCAGGCCAGGCAGTTCTTCGGCCTGCCGCCGCAGGGGCCGGTGCTGCTCGTCTTCGGCGGCTCGCTCGGGGCCCGCACGCTCAACTCCGCCGTCACGGCCGCGCTGCCCGAGCTGCTGCGCGCCGGGGTCGCCGTGCTGCACGCGCACGGGAAGGGCGGCGAGCCCGCCCCGCCTGCCCCCGGCTACATCGGCGTGCCCTACATCGAGCGCATGGACCTGGCCTACGCCGCCGCCGACGCCGTGCTCTGCCGGGCGGGCGCCACCACGGTGGCGGAGGTGTCGGCCGTGGGCCTGCCCGCCGTCTACGTGCCGCTGCCGCACGGCAACGGCGAGCAGTCGCTCAACGCCCGCCCGGTGGTGGCCGCGGGTGGCGGGGTGCTGGTGGACGACTCCGACCTCACGGGGCAGCGCGTGGTCGCCGAGCTCGTGCCGCTCCTGCACGACCCGCGGCGGCTCGCCGAGGCCGGGGCGGCAGCCCGCTCGTCGGGGCACGCCGACGCCGCCGATACGCTCGCCCGCCTGGTCCTGGAGCTGGTCGGAGCCACTCCCGAACCTGCCACGCAGGTGCTGCCCCCGTGGAGGGACCGATGACCGAACCGACGCTCGAGAAGCGCGTGCACCTGATCGGGATCGGTGGTGCCGGGATGAGCGGCATCGCCCGGATCCTGCTGGCCAGGGGGGCCGCGGTGTCCGGGTCGGACGCCAAGGACTCCCGCACCGTGCTGGCGCTGCGCGCGTTGGGCGCCGACGTCGCCGTCGGGCACGACCCCGCGCACCTGCCGGTGCCGCCTGCCACCGTGGTGGTGTCGTCCGCGATCCGCGAGACCAACCCGGAGCTCGCCGCCGCCCGCGAACGCGGCCTGCCGGTGGTGCACCGCGCCCAGGCGCTCGCCGCGCTCACCGCGGGGCGTCGCCTCGCCGCCGTCACGGGCACCGCGGGGAAGACCTCCACCACGTCGATGCTCACCGTCGCGCTGCAGCACTGCGGCCTCGACCCGTCGTTCGCGATCGGCGGCGACCTCGCCGCGTCCGGGTCGGGCGCCCACGAGGGCAGCGGCGACGTGTTCGTCGCCGAGGCCGACGAGAGCGACGCCTCGTTCCTCGCGTTCTCGCCCACCGTCGCCGTGGTGACCAACGTCGAGGCCGACCACCTCGACCACTACGGCAGCCCCGAGGCGTACGTGGCGGCGTTCGACGAGTTCCTGGGCCGGATCGTGCCCGGCGGCGTGCTCGTCACGTGCCTGGACGACCCCGGCGCCGCCGCGCTCGCCGACCGCGCCCGGGAGCGCGGCATCCGCGTCCGCGGTTACGGGCGCACCACCGCGGCGGACGCGCGGCTCGTCGACTTCCGCCCGGACGGCACCGGCGCCCGGGTCGCGCTGTCCTACCGCGGCCACGAGCACCTGCTGCGCCTCGCCGTGCCCGGGGAGCACATGGCCCTCAACGCGCTCGGTGCGCTGCTCGCGGGCGTCGAGCTCGGCGCGGACGCCGACGGGTTGCTCGCCGGGCTCGCCGCGTTCGACGGCGTGCGGCGGCGCTTCGAGTTCCGCGGCCGCGCCGCGGGCGTGGCCGTGTACGACGACTACGCCCACCACCCGAGCAAGGTGGCCGCCCAGCTGCGGGCCGCGCGCCAGGTCGTCGACGGCCGCGGCCGCGTCGTGGTGGCGTTCCAGCCGCACCTCTACTCCCGCACCCGCCAGTTCGCCGCCGAGTTCGGCGGGGCGCTCGGGATCGCCGACGAGGTGGTCGTCCTCGACGTCTACGGCGCCCGGGAGGACCCGCAGCCCGGCGTGAGCGGCGCCCTCATCGCCGACGCCGTGCCGCTGCCCCCCGACCGCGTGCGGTTCGTGCCCCGGTGGGAGGACGTGCCGTCCGTCGTGGCCGGGGTCGCGGCCGCGGGCGACCTGGTGATCACGATGGGCGCCGGTGACGTCACCGTGCTGGCCCCGGAGATCCTGCTCGAGCTGGAGCGGGAGGAGCGGGGATGACCCGGCGCCCGCGCGGGGGCCGTGGCGGCGACCGCGCGCTCGCCGAGCGCCCGGCCGCCCGGCCACCCCGGGATCCCGACCGCTTCCCGCCCCGTCCGGTGTCGAAGGAGCGCTACCGGCGCCGCCGCCTCGCCGCCCTGCTCGCCGGGGTGTTGCTGCTCGTCGGGATCGGCTTCGGCGTGCGGGTGCTGCTCTACGACGCCGGCCTGTTCGACGTCGAGCAGGTGGAGGTCGCGGGCGCGGTCACGGTGCCCGAGGGCGACGTGCGCTCCGCGGCGGCCGTGCCCGCTGGGGTGCCGCTCGCCGCCGTCGACACCCACGCGGTGGCCTCGCGGGTGGCCGGCCTGCCTCCCGTGGCGTCGGTGCACGTCGCGCGCTCGTGGCCGCACACGATCGTCGTGACGGTCACGGAGCGGGTGCCGGTGGCCACGGTGTCCACCGCTCAGGGCCCCGCCCTCGTCGACCGCACCGGCGTCGTCTACCGGGGCGCGCCCACCGAGGGCCTGCCCCGGCTCACCACCTCGCCGCGCCCCGGCGACCCGGCCACGCTCGCCGCCGTCGAGGTGCTCGGCTCACTGCCCGACGACCTGCGCGCCCAGGTCGAGACCGCGGGCGCCGCCGTCGCCGCGCCGGGCGCCCCGGGCCAGGTGACGCTGCGGCTGGTGGAGGACCGGGAGGTCCGGTGGGGCACCCCGGACCGCGCCGCGGAGAAGGCCGCCGTGCTCGCCGCGCTGCTCACCGAGCCCGGCACGGTCTTCGACGTGTCGAGCCCAGACCTGCCCACGATCCGCCGCTGACCCGCGCGAACGGGGCCCGGACGCGCGCGTTCGCGCTGATCGGGTGGCGCCGGGTCGCCCGCTATGGTGAGCCCCGGCCCCCGCGCGCCCGTTCTCGCGGGCCGGAGGGGAAGATCAGTCTCGAAGATCAACCCCTTTGGGGGCTGGCGCGCCTGCGGCGCGCCTGCTGGACCGAGACCGGGACGAGACCTAGCGTTCTCCCCGGGATGGCCCGGACCCCCGGGAACGGACCCGAGCTTGACTGGAAGGTGCGCCCTTATGACGCCCCCGCACAACTACCTGGCCGTGATAAAGGTCGTCGGCATCGGTGGCGGCGGCGTCAATGCCGTCAACCGCATGATCGAGGTCGGCCTGAAGGGCGTCGAGTTCATCGCGGTGAACACGGACGCGCAGGCCCTGCTGATGTCCGACGCCGATGTCAAGCTCGACATCGGCCGGGAGCTCACGCGCGGCCTCGGCGCGGGCGCCAATCCCGAGGTGGGCCGCAAGGCCGCCGAGGACCACCGCGAGGAGATCGAGGAGGTCCTCAAGGGGGCCGACATGGTCTTCGTCACCGCGGGCGAGGGCGGCGGCACCGGCACCGGCGGCGCGCCGGTGGTCGCGTCGATCGCGCGCAAGCTCGGCGCGCTCACGATCGGCGTCGTCACCCGGCCGTTCACGTTCGAGGGCAGGCGCCGCGCGGGGCAGGCCGAAGAGGGCATCCAGTCGCTGCGCAACGAGTGCGACACGCTCATCGTCATCCCCAACGACCGGCTGCTGCAGCTCGGCGACGTGGGCGTCTCCCTCATGGACGCGTTCCGCTCGGCCGACGAGGTGCTGCTCTCCGGTGTCCAGGGCATCACGAACCTGATCACCACGCCGGGTCTGATCAACCTCGACTTCGCCGACGTCAAGTCCGTCATGTCGGGCGCGGGCAGTGCGCTGATGGGCATCGGGTCCTCCCGCGGGGAGGGCAGAGCCGTGCAGGCCGCGGGCAAGGCGATCAACTCGCCGCTGCTGGAGGCGTCGATGGACGGTGCGCAGGGCGTGCTGCTGTCGATCGCCGGTGGCTCCGACCTCGGTCTGTTCGAGATCAACGAGGCCGCGTCGCTCGTGCAGGAGGCGGCGCACCCCGAAGCCAACATCATCTTCGGCACCGTGATCGACGACTCGCTGGGCGACGAGGTGCGCGTCACCGTCATCGCCGCCGGGTTCGAGGCGGGCGGGCCCACGCACAAGAAGCTGGAACCCACCGCGTTCAAGTCGCAGGAGAAGCAGCAGGCCTCCGGGGTGATCGCCTCGGGCGACAGCGGCACGGCCGGCACCACGGCGCCCGCGGGTGGCAACGGCGCGGCTCCGGCCGCCGCCGCGCACCCGAGCGCGCCCGCCGCCCCGCCGGCGTCGCCCACCACGCCGGCGTCCGGCAACGGCACCACCAACGGCAACGGCACCGCCGCCGGGAACGGCGCCGCCAACGGCAACGGCAGCGCCGTGCAGCCGGCTGGGTACGCCACCGCGCGCGTGCCCGCCGCGCCGAGCCAGCCGGCCACCCCGAGCCAGCCGGCCCCGCCCGCCGCGCCGCAGGTCACACCCAACCAGACCGGCACGCTGCCCCCGGCCGCTCCGTCGGCCACGGGCTACACGCCGGCGCAGCGGCAGGCCGACCCGCGCCGGGAGACCGGCTACGAGCAGGCGGCGGAGCCCCAGCGCCCGCAGGCCACCGAACAGCGCGCCGCGTCGCCCCTCTACACGCAGCCGGTGGACGTCGCTGACCTCGACGACGACGTGGACGTGCCACCGTTCATGAAGAGGTGAGCGCCCGCGTCCGGCGGGTGGTGAGCACCCGCGCGGGCGGGCGTTCCCGCGGCGGCTTCGCCTCCTTCAACCTCTCCGCGTCCGTCGGCGACGACCCCGCGGCCGTCGCCGCCAACCGCGCGCGCCTGCGCCGCGAGCTCGGCGTGCCGGTGGTGTTCCTGGAGCAGGTGCACGGCACCCGGGTCGTCACGGTCGACGCGGCGCCCGCCGCCGACGCACCGGACGTCCCGGGCACCGACGCGGCCGTCACCGCCCTGCCCGGGGTGGGGCTCGCGGTGCTCGCGGCCGACTGCGTGCCGGTGCTGCTGGCCGACCCGGCCGCCGGTGTCGTCGGCGCCGCCCACGCCGGGCGGGTCGGCGCCGCGGCGGGGGTGCTCCCGGCCACCGTCGAGGCGATGGAGGCGCTCGGCGCGCGGCGCACGGCGATGGAGGTGCTGCTGGGCCCCGCGATCTGCGGCGGCTGCTACGAGGTGCCCGAGGCCATGCGCGCCGAGGTCGACGCGCGGCTGCCCGGCAGCGCGGTGCGCACCCGGCGCGGCACGCCCGGCCTGGACCTGCGGGCCGGGCTCTACCACCAGCTCACCGAGCTCGGCGTCGCGCGGATCGGGGGTGATCCGCGGTGCACGCGCGAGGACAAGGACCTCTACAGCCACCGCCGGGAGCCGCGCAGCGGCCGGCAGGCCGCGATCACGTGGCTCGACCCGCGGTGAGCTGCGCGGCCCACCCTGGACGAACGGCACCTTCGTCCGATAGAGCGGTACGGGTGTGCCGTTGGTACGACCAGGAGCCTTGTCCGTGAGCGCTGATCGACGGGAGGAGCTCGCGAGGCGGCTCGCCGCCCTCCGCGAGCGGATCCATCGCGCCTGCGTCGCGGCGGGGCGCGACCCGGACTCCGTGGAGCTGCTCGCCGTCACCAAGACCGTGCCGGCGCAGGACGTCGCCACGCTGCTGGATCTCGGGCTCACCGCCTTCGGGGAGAACCGCGTGCAGGAGGCCGAGGCGAAGGTCGAGGCCGTCGCGAAGCTGCGCCCGGACGCGCGCCCACGGTGGCATCTCGTGGGGAGCCTGCAGCGGAACAAGGCCAGGTCGGCGGTGCGCTGGGCCGATCGGGTGGAGTCGGTGGATTCCACCCGCCTTGCGGACGCATTGGATGCGGCCGTACGGCGCCAACAGGAGACCGGTGGGCGCACCGATCGGTTACCGATTCTGCTGCAGTACAGCGTCGACGGTGACCCACTGCGAGGAGGCGTACCCCGGGAGGGCCTCCTGGCTCTCGCCGAACACGTCTCCACGTGCGCCGGGCTGCAGCTCGCCGGACTGATGGCCGTGGCCCCGCTCGGTGCCGACCCGGATGCCGCGTTCGAGGACGTCGCCGCGGCGGCCGCCGAGCTGCGCGAGCGGTTTCCGCAGGCCACGGTCCTCTCGGCCGGGATGAGTGCCGATCTGGAGGCCGCGATCCGGCACGGATCGGTACTCGTGCGTGTCGGAACGGCTCTCGTGGGGGACCGACCGTTAACCTCGCGGTGATCGCCGGGCGCTCGCGCAGCGACCGGCCGTCGGGGCAGTCGATGATGGGAGCGCGGATGGGCGCGATGTACCGGCTCAAGGCCTACTTCGGCATGGTGCCCGCCGAGGAGATGGGCGAGTACGCCGACGACGCCCTCGCCGACCGCTACCCGGAGCCCCGCCGCGAGCGCGCGCGCGACTACGCCAACGAGCGCTGGGACGACCGGTTCACCTACGAGGACGACTCCGAGCCGGGTCGCCGCGACCGCTACGACGACGAGTGGGACCGCCGCCCGGCGCGTCCCGTCTCCGTCGACCGGGCCGGTGCCCGCGGTCTCTCCGGCGTCGGCTCCCCGGTGCGAGGAGCCCTCGCCATGGACCCTGACCTGCAGGAACCGGCCCGTCCGGCGCCGAAGCCGGCCGCCGCCGTGCCCGAGCAGCGCGACCGCGTGGCCACGGGTGCCGCCGCCCTGAGCCGCATCACCACGCTGCAGCCGCGCAGCTACCGCGACGCCCGCACGATCGGGGAGCGCTACCGCAGCGGCGTGCCGGTGATCATGAACCTCACCGAGCTCGAGGCCGCGGAGGCGAAGCGCCTCGTCGACTTCGCGGCGGGCCTCGTGTTCGCCCTGCACGGCGGGTTCGACAAGGTCACCAACCGGGTCTTCCTGCTCACGCCCGCCGACGTCGAGGTGTCGGCGGACGACGCGCGGATCCTGGCCCAGCGCAGCGTCTCCGGGGGGATTTCCGACGCCGACCGGGGCTTCCGGGGGGAGTGAGGACGGGGGCCGCGGCTAGGATCGGCGACGTGCCCCTCGTCATCCAGTTCGTCCTCTACTACCTGCTGTTCTTCTTCTGGCTGCTGCTCGTGGGCCGGATCGTGGTGGAGCTCGTGCGCAGCTTTGCGCGCCAGTGGGTGCCCGTGGGGCCCAGTGCCGTCGCCCTCGAACTGATCTTCACAGCGACCGACCCGCCTGTGAAGTTGTTGCGGAGAGTGATCCCCGTCCTCCGGATCGGCGGCGTGGGACTGGACCTGTCGATTATGGTTCTACTGCTGGTGGTGTTCATACTGATGAACGTTGCCCAGCCGACGCCGTAGTGAGCCCCAGTCACACGGTGCCGCCGCCGAGGACTGCATGAGGTGATCCGATGCCGCTGACGCCCGCCGACGTCCACAACGTCGCGTTCAGCAAGCCCCCGATCGGGAAGCGGGGGTACAACGAGGACGAGGTCGACGCGTTCCTGGACCTGGTCGAGGCCGAGCTGGCTCGCCTGATCGAGGAGAACGAGGACCTGCGCGAGCAGGTTTCTCAGCTCGAGCAGCGCCTCGGGAACGCACAGGCCGATCTGGAGGAGGCCCGCTCACGGCCTGCTGCCGCCGCGGTGTCCCCGCCGACGCAGCAGATCCAGCGGCAGGAGCCACCGCTGCGCCAGGCCGAACCGCAGCGTGCTGCGTTCGCCGACGCCGCGGAGGGTGGCGACAGCCACGTCCAGGTCGCGAAGGTCCTGAGCATGGCCCAGGAGATGGCCGAGCGGCTCACCGCCGAGGCCAAGTCCGAGGCCGATGCGATGCTCAGCGACGCCCGCACCAAGTCCGAGCAGCTGCTGTCGGAGGCTCGCGCCAAGTCCGACGGCCTCGTCAACGACGCCCGTGCGCGGGCCGAGACGATGCTCAACGACGCGCGCACCCGGGCCGAGACCCTGGAGCGCCAGTCGCGCGACAAGGCCGCCACGCTGGTCGGAGACGCCGAGCGCAAGCAGGCCGAGATCATCGGCACCATCACGCGCGACAAGTCGGTCCTCGAGAAGAAGATCGACGAACTGCGCACGTTCGAGCGTGAGTACCGCACCCGGCTCAAGACCTACCTGGAGTCGCAGCTTCGCGACCTCGGGGAACGCGGCTCCGCCGCTCCGTCCGACAGCCGGTCCAGCTCGAACGGCGGATACGCCTCCACCGGCTACGGCCAGCGGGCCGACGCCGGGAGCTGACCTCGACCGCGACCCCGGGTGGTGCGGCCGCGACGCCGCACTTCCGCAAGACGGAGTGAGACGTGCTGCTGCTGGTCCTGATCCTCGTTCTGATCGCCTTCGGCCTGCTGGTCGTGGCGCTGCTGTCCGGCAGCGTCCTGTGGGCCTGGGTATCCGTCGGTGTGAGCGTCGCCGCCGCGGCGGTGTTGCTCATCGACTGGCTGCAGCGACGGAGCGCGGTCCGGGCGGGCGCAGAGGCGAGCGCGGCCGCCGTCGCGGAGCCGCTGCCGCGCGCGCGTCCGCAGGAACCGGAGCCGGTCACCGAGGTGCTCCCGGTCATCCCGCGGTCGTCGGAAGGTGCTGGTCGGCCCGCTGAGGTGCCCGCCGGTAACCGGTTCGACGACTCCTCGGACAGCACGAAGACCGTCGTGATGCCCGTGGTTCAACCGTCCGCCTCTACGGAGCGACCGTCCGGCGCTTCCCGCGATACCACCGCGTCGAGCGGTGATTCGTCACTCAGCGTCACCAAATCGGGTTCCCCGGCTACTGCGGCCACCCCTTCGACGGCCACGGGCGAGGAGGGCTCCGGCGCCGACGCCGCGCCGCCCACCACGGTGTCGGCGAGCGGTGCCGCTCCGCCCACCGAGGCCGTCGCCAACGGCGCCGCCGACGACGCCGCCGACGACGGGAGTGCCACCACCGCGGTCACCGCCGCCCGCGCGCCCGAGGGAGCCGACGACAAGGCGGACGAGACGGGCACTCCGGAGGTCGCCGACGAGGCCGCGAAGACGGGGGAGGACACCCCCGCGGCCGACACCCCGGGCTCGGGTGCCGACACGGCCGAGCCCGACGCCGCGGAGAAGCCGGCGGAGAGCGCGCCCGACCAGCAGGGCGGCACCGACGCCACGGCCACCGCCGCGGCCGCCGCCGGCACGGCTGCCGCATCCGGTGCGGGGAGCGAGACCGGAGCCGGCGGCGACACCGGCGAGGCCGCGCCGCCCGCGGCCGACGGCGAGCCGCCGGAGGAGCAGCGCGACCCCGCGGCCGCCGCGGTCGTCGCCGGGCTGGAGGCCGAGGTGCTCGTGATCGACGAGCAGCCGCGCTACCACGTCAGCTCCTGCCGCGCCCTCACCGGCAAGGCCACGATCCCGCTGCCGGCGCGCGAAGCCGTGGAGCTGGGCTTCACCCCGTGCGGCTGGTGCTCGCCGGTCCGCACGCTGGCCGCGCAGGAGCACGCCACGCGGTAGGGGCCCGGTCAGCCCTCCGCCGGTCAGCCCTTCTCGGGGAGACGGGCGAGGAACGCCTGGCCGGAGACCCCGTAGGTCCGGGCACCCGCCTCGCCGGGAGCCCCCGCGAAGGTGTCGACCGGTTCGCCGACGCGCACGTCGACGAACCCGCTGTCCTCGAGCATCCGGAGCCAGCCCAGCCTGGGCAGCCCACCGGCGATTCAGGCGGCCCAGAGATCGATGTTCTGCACGGCGGCCTGCGGGATCGGCCGCCCGGTGACGATGTCGGCGAACTGCACCCGCCCGCCGGGGCGCAGCACCCGCCGGATCTCCGCGAAGACCGTGCTCTTGTCCGGGCACAGGTTGAGGGCGCCGTTGGAGATCACCACGTCGGCCCAGCCGTCCTCGACCGGCAGCGCCTCGGCGAGAGCCTCGCGGAACTCGACGTTCCGCAGGCCCACCTCGGCAGCTGCCGCGCGGGCCTTCTCGAGCATCTCCGGGGTCATGTCGACGCCGATCACCGCGCCGCTCGGCCCGACGTGGGAGGCGGCGACGAGGGTGTCGAGCCCTGCCCCCGAACCGACGTCCACCACGCGCTCACCCGCCCGGAGCGGGTGCAGCGAGAACGGGTTGCCGACACCGGCGAACGACTCGACGGCCCCGGCGGGCAGGGTCGCGAGCAGCGCCTCGTCGTAGCCGAGCCGCTCCGCGAGGGCACGACCGGTGTGGAAGTGGAACTCGCGCGTGGGGAAGCGGGCCACGTCCCGGTACTTCGCCCGCACCTGCGCGCGGAGTGCGTGCTCGTCCACGCCCGTGCTGCTCATGCCGGTCGCCATCGCCGACCACCGCCTCGTCCGGCCGGTCCCCGGGAAGGCGGCAGTCTAGCGCCGCGGACACCCGGAATCCCAGTTCGGAGCCGCGGATCGGGCCGGCGGAATACCGGGTGGATCCCGAGCGCTACCCTTGACACACAGGCATCGATCCGGCCATCACCGGGGAGCCTCCGGAAGAAACGCCCGGCGCGAGCGGGGCGGAGTAGAACCGGACGGGAGCGGCCCGTCACAGCCGTCCAACGAGAGGCCGTCCCGCCACGGGGCGGCAAGCGGGGTGGTACCGCGGCGCTCGCGAGGCGTCGTCCCCGTGCAGGCAGTGCCACGAGCCACGCACGAGGAGCACCACCGAGATGACCGAGCGGTACCCGTCCGTCCCCGCGCACCCGTCGTTCCCCGCGCTCGAGCGCGAGGTCCTGGACCACTGGGAGCGCGACGACACGTTCCGCGCCTCGGTGGCCGCCCGCCCCGTCGGGGAGAACGGCAGCAACGAGTTCGTCTTCTACGACGGGCCGCCGTTCGCCAACGGCCTGCCGCACTACGGCCACCTGCTCACCGGCTACGTCAAGGACGTCGTGCCGCGCTACCAGACGATGCGCGGCAAGCACGTGGAGCGCCGGTTCGGCTGGGACACCCACGGTCTGCCCGCTGAGGTGGAGGCGGAGCGCCAGCTGGGCCTGAAGAGCAAGGCCGAGATCGACGAGATGGGCGTGGCCGCGTTCAACGAGGCCTGCCGCGCCTCCGTGCTGCGCTACACCGGCGAGTGGCGCGAATACGTCACCCGCCAGGCCCGCTGGGTCGACTTCGACAACGACTACAAGACGCTCGACCTGGACTACATGGAGAGCGTCATGTGGGCCTTCAAGTCCCTGTGGGACAAGGGGCTGATCTACCAGGGCTTCCGCGTCCTCTGGTACTGCTGGCACGACGGCACGCCGCTGTCGGCCACCGAGACCAAGATGGACGACGTCTACCTCGACCGGCAGGACCCTGCGGTCACGGTGGGGCTGCGGCTGTCCGCCCCCGGCACCGACCTCGACGGCGCTCTCGCGCTGGTCTGGACCACCACGCCCTGGACGCTGCCGTCCAACCTCGCGATGGCCGTGCACCCCGAGGTCGAGTACGCCCTCGTCGCGGCGAACGGGGAGCGGTACGTTCTCGCGTCCGCCCGGCTCGGCGCCTACGCGCGCGAGCTCGGAGAGGAGCCGGAGGTCCTGCGGACGTTCCGCGGCTCCGAGCTGCTCGGCCTGACCTACACGCCCCCCTTCGACTTCTTCGTCGGCTGGGAGAACGCCCACCGCGTGCTCGCGGCTGACTACGTCACCACCGAGGACGGCACCGGGCTCGTCCACATCGCTCCCGCGTTCGGTGAGGAGGACAAGGTCGTCACCGACGCCGCGGGCATCGCGGTCGTCGTGCCCGTCGACAGCAAGGGCGAGTTCGACGAGCGCGTGGCCCCGTACGCGGGCATGCAGGTGTTCGACGCCAACCCGCACATCATCGCCGACCTCAAGCACGGCGCCCCGCACGCGAAGGGCGTGTTGCTGCGCCACGAGACCTACGACCACCCGTACCCGCACTGCTGGCGCTGCGGCAACCCGCTCATCCAGCGCGCGGTCGACTCCTGGTTCGTGAAGGTCACCGAGTTCCGCGACCGGATGGTGGAGCTGAACAAGCAGATCACCTGGGTGCCCGCCCACATCAGGGACGGCCAGTTCGGCAAGTGGCTGGAGAACGCCATCGACTGGTCGATCTCCCGCAACCGGTACTGGGGCTCGCCGATCCCGGTCTGGATGAGCGACGACCCCAACTACCCGCGCGTGGACGTCTACGGCTCGCTCGACGAGCTGGAGCGCGACTTCGGCGTGCGGCCCACGGACCTGCACCGCCCCCACATCGACGACCTGACCCGGCCCAACCCGGACGACCCCACCGGGAAGTCGGTGATGCGCCGGGTCCCGGAGGTGCTCGACTGCTGGTTCGAGTCGGGCTCGATGCCGTTCGCGCAGGTGCACTACCCGTTCGAGAACGCCGACTGGTTCGAGCACCACTACCCCGGCGACTTCATCGTCGAGTACAACGGGCAGACCCGCGGCTGGTTCTACACCCTCCACGTGCTGGCCACGGCCCTGTTCGACCGGCCCGCGTTCCGCTCGTGCGTGGCGCACGGGATCGTGCTGGGCGACGACGGGCAGAAGATGTCCAAGTCGCGCAAGAACTACCCCGACGTCAACGAGGTGTTCGAGCGCGACGGCTCCGACGCCATGCGCTGGTTCCTCATGGCCTCGCCGATCCTGCGCGGCGGCAACCTCGTCGTCACCGAGCAGGGCATCCGCGAGGGCGTCCGGCAGGCGATCCTCCCGCTCTGGAACACCTGGTACTTCCTGTCGCTCTACGCGGGGCGGCGCGGTGTGCGGCGCACCGACTCGGCGCACGTGCTCGACCGGTACGTCCTCGCCCGCACCGCGGCGCTCGTCGACGAGCTCACCGCGGCGCTGGACGTCTACGACATCGCGGGCGCGTGCGAGCGGGTGCGCGACCACGCCGAGACGCTCACCAACTGGTACGTCCGGCGCTCGCGCGACCGGTTCTGGGCGGGCGACGAGGACGCCATCGACACCCTGCACACCGTGCTGGAGGTGACCTGCCGGGTGGCCGCCCCGCTGCTGCCGCTCACCACCGAGCGGATCTGGCAGGGGCTCACCGGGGAGCGGTCGGTGCACCTGGCCGACTGGCCGTCGTCCGACGAGCTGCCCCACGACGACGCCCTCGTCACGGCCATGGAGCGGGTGCGCCAGGTGGCCTCGGCAGCGCTGTCGCTGCGCAAGGCGCGGGGGCTGCGGGTGCGGCTGCCGCTCGCCCGGCTCACGGTGGCCGCCGCCGACGCCGAGTCGCTCGCCCCGTTCGCCGACATCCTGCGCGACGAGGTGAACGTCAAGGAGATCACGCTCACCACCGACGTCGCCGCCCACGGGCGGTTCGAGGTGGCCGTCAACGCCCGCGCCTGCGGGCCCCGGCTGGGCGGCGACACCCAGAAGGTCATCCGCGCGGTGAAGGCCGGGGAGTGGTCGCGGGGCGACGGCGGCACCGTCGTCGCGGGCGGGATCGAGCTGCTCGAGGGCGAGTTCACCGAGAAGCTCGTGGCCGCCGACCCGGAGTCCACCGCGGCGCTGCCGGGCTCCACCGGGCTGGTGGTTCTCGACACCACGCTCACGCCGGAGCTCGCCGCCGAGGGCACCGCGCGCGACGTCGTGCGGGTGGTGCAGCAGGCCCGCCGCGACGCCGGCCTCGACGTCTCCGACCGGATCGCGCTCACCCTCGACGGCCCCGCCGGGGTGCTCGACGCCGTGCGCGCCCACCAGGAGTTCGTGGCCGGGGAGGTGCTCGCGGAGTCGGTGGCCTACACGCCGACGCCGGAGCCGACCCTGCGCGGCACCGTCTCCGCCCCGGACGGCGCCAGCGCCGAGCTCGCCGCGCTGGTCGCCCGCGTGTGACGGCCCCGGCGGCTCCCGCCCCGGAACGCGGGACTCGCGCCCCGAAACGGGGGACTCGCGCGCTGGGGCGGGAGACTCGCCGTAAGGGGGCGCGAGTCCCCCGTCTCGGCGGCCGAGTGTCGCGTCTCGGAGGCCGAATTCCGCGTGGGGACGGCCGTGTCCCTCGTTCCACCAAGGGGTGCGAGTCCCCCGTTTCGGCGGGGGAGTTGCGCGTCCGGTGAGGGGGCGGCGGTGACGGCGGCCTCGGACGGGGTGCGGTTCGCCGTGCGCGTCCGGCCCGGGGCGCGCCGGGACGAGGTCGGCGGCACGTGGGAGGGCCCGCGCGGGCCCGCGCTCGTCGTGGCCGTGCGGGCGCGGGCCGTCGAGGGCGCGGCGAACGCCGCCGTCGTGGCCGCGCTCGCCGCCGCATTCGGGGCGCGTCGTGGCGACGTCGAGATCGTCACGGGGGCCCGGGGGCGGGACAAGCTGGTCGCCGTGCGTGGCGACCCGGCGCGCCTGTCGGCCCGACTGGCGGAACTGCTCACCTGATCGGGCTGCCCCGACGGCGGCAGGCGGGCATACTCGTCATCCATGGGGGGACCGGCGGCCACGAGGTGGGCCGAGCTCCAGGAGGGGCGTGGGATCCCGCCGGACATCCTCGCCCGGGCGCGCGCCGACCCGTGGCGCCACGAGGTCACCTTCTTCACACCCCCGGCCGAGCCGCTCGACACGCCGTCCCGCCGGGCCGCGCAGGCGCTGCTGCCCGACGGCGGCAGCGTGCTCGACGTCGGCTGCGGGGGCGGGGCCGCGTCCTTCGCCCTCGTCGACCGGACCGGTCACCTCACCGGGGTCGACCAGCAGCAGGACATGCTCGACGCGTTCGCGGCCGAGGCCCGCGCCCGCGGGATACCGCACCGCACAGTGCTGGGCCGCTGGCCCGCTGCCGCGTCCGCGGCGGGAACCGTCGACGTGGTGGTCTGCCACCACGTGCTGCACAACGTGGTCGACCTCGTGCCCTTCCTCGAGGCGCTCACGGCGGCCGCGCGCCGCGGTGTGGTGGTCGAGATGATGGCCGAGCACCCGATGGCGTGGCTCGACCCGCTCTGGGTGCGGTTCCACGACCTGCACCGCCCCCGCCCCGCCACCACCGACGACGCCGTGGCCGTGCTGCGCGAGATCGGCGTCGAGCCGGTGGTGCGACACTGGGAGCGGGTGGTGCCGCCCCGGCAGGACCCGGCCTGGGTCACCCGGCGGCTGTGCCTGCCCGAGGACACCGTGCCGGAGGTGGCCGACGCGCTGGAGCGCCTGCGGCGGCCGCGCCTGGCCGCCACGCTGTCGTGGTCGGCGGGCTGACCGTCAGCGGGTGGAGCGCACGGTGACGTCGCCGGTGTCGCTGACGGCGCGCAGGGTGTGCGGGGAGGCGGGGTCGGTCGGCACGAGCACGCGCTCCTCGCCGACGTCGGAGGCCGCGTCGATCCGGTAGGCGGTGTCTGCGGGCACGGCGACGTCCACCTCCCCGAAGTCCGAGGTGACGTCGGCCGACCGCGGCGCGTTCAGCAGCTCCACCCGCACGTCATCGGCCTGCGACTCGACCCGGAGCACGTCGGCGCGCAGGTCGTCGCCGGTGATCTCGCCCAGCCGCGACCGCAGGTCGAGGGGTCCTATGTGGTCGACGACCGTGATGTCGCCGGTGTCGCGCTGCACGCTGAGCGGGCCGCGCAGCCCGCTCGCCACGACGTCGCCCCACCCGCCGTCCACCACCACGTCGATGGCGGACGGCACCAGCAGCTCGTGCCTGGCGTCGCACCGGACGGCGAGGAACTCGCGGCACGTGGCGGACAGGCGGATCCCGGAGGCCCTGGACTCGTGGACCACCCGCGGCTCGTCCAGGCCGGTCCGCACCACGGTGCGCACGTGGACCTGCCCGTCGGGGCTCGGTTCGAGGGAGACGTCGCCGTCGGCGTCGATCGTGACCCGGCCGGCCGTCGGGGTGAACGTGTCGGTGCGCTCCACGGTGCGGGTGACGACCTCGGACAGCAGCCCGAACGCCCCGGTGCCGCAGACGAGCACCACCAGCAGCACGGCGGCGGCCACGACGGCCGGGTGCGCCTGTGCGGGCGCGGCGGGGGCGGGCATCAGTCCTCCAGGTACTTGAGCACGGCGAGCACCCGCCGGTGGTCGGTGGACGCCGAGGGGAGCGCGAGCTTGCCGAAGATCCCGCTGATGTGCTTCTCGACCGCGCCCTCACTGACCACGAGCTCGGCGGCGATGCCCGCGTTGGACCGGCCCTCGGCCATCAGCGCGAGGACGTCGCGTTCCCGCGGGGTGAGCGCGGCGAGCGGCGCCGCCCGGCGCGAGCGGGCGAAGATCTGCGAGACGACCTCGGGGTCGAGCGCGGTGCCACCGGTGCGGACGCGGTGCAGGGCCTCGACGAACGTCTCGACGTCGGCGACGCGGTCCTTCAGCAGGTAGCCCACGCCGCGGGTGTCGCCCGCGAGCAACTCGGTGGCGTAGCGCTCCTCGACGTACTGCGACAGCACGAGCACCGCCACCCCGGGCCAGCGGGACCGGATCACCAGCGCCGCGCGCAGGCCCTCGTCGGAGTGGGTGGGCGGCATCCGGACGTCGGCCACCACCACGTCGGGCTGCTGCGCGGCGACCGAACGCAGCAGCGACTCGCCGTCGCCGACGGCGTCGACCACCTCGAACCCGGCTTCGGCGAGCAGCCGCGAGAGCCCTTCGCGCAGCAGCACCGAATCCTCGGCGACGGTGACCCGGGCCGCGGTCGCAGCCGTCATCGGGCCGGCTCCGCCGTGGCCGTCGGGAGCTCCACGGTGAGCACCGTGGGCCCGCCGACGGGCGAGTCGACGCTCAGCTGGCCGTCGACCCCGGACACGCGGTCGGCGAGACCGCGCAGCCCGGTGCCACGGTCGGGGTCGGCGCCGCCCACCCCGTCGTCGACGACGCTGATCCAGACCGGGCCGTGCCCCTCGCGGCGCACCGTGACCGACGCGTGGGCGGCGCGCGAGTGGCGGGCCACGTTGGTGAGCGCCTCGGCCACCACGAAGTAGCCGATCGCCTCCACGGTGGCGGCGGGCCGCTCCTCGAGCTCGACGGTGAGCTGCACCGGCACCGGGCAGCGCACGGCGATCGCGGAGAGGGCGGCGTCGAGCCCGCGGTCGGTGAGCACCGGCGGGTGCAGGCCGCGGATGAGCCCGCGCAGCTCGGTGACGGTGTCCTTGGCCTGCTGGTGGGCGTCGTCGAGCAGGTCGCCGACCGCCGTGGGGTCCTGCTTGTACCGCGCCTTCGCCCGGCCCAGCGTCATCCCCAGCGCGACGAGGCGCTGCTGCGTGCCGTCGTGCAGGTCGCGCTCCAGCCTGCGCCGCTCCGCCTCGCCGGCGTCCACGACCCGGGCGCGGCTGCGCTCCAGTTCGTGCACCCGCGCCGCGAGCACCTCGGGCACCGGTCCCAACAGGGAACGCGCCACCGCGACGTCGAGCGACACGAGCGCGCGCAGCACCGCGGGGGCGGCGAGCAGCAGGACCAGGCCGATCCCCGCGAGCAGGGCGCGACCGCTCGCGCTGTCGACGAACGGGACGTCGTACCGCGTGGCGGCACCGGGTCCCGTCGCGAGGCCGAGCAGCGGCGTGCAGAGCAACGCCACCGCACCCGTCAGCAGCGCGTAGGTGACGCCGCCGGTGAGCAGGCCCAGCGGCGCGGCGAGCAGCTGGTGGGCGGCCCGGCGGCGCACGCCCGGGTCGCGCCACAGCACGCCGGCGTAGCGCAGCGGGTGGGGCTGGAACGGCGGGATCGGCTGCGCGTCGATCCCGACGCCGAGCAGGAGGCGGTAACGCGCACGTTCCACCTGCGCCATGCCGGCGCTCACCCACGTGGTGGCGATCCACACCGGCACGCCGGCGAGCGCCAACGGCAGCAGCACGACGCTGAAGAGGAGGCCCATACCCAGCACGAACGCCGTGACCATCCCGGCGACCGCGTCGATCAGCAGGTGGGCGGCCGCAAGCCAGGTGGACGGCGCCACCAGCGCCCGGATCGGGTCGCGGTGCGGTGGGCGGGCGGCGGTGGCGCCCTCCGCGGGCGGCGCGATGACCATGTGTGCAGGTTAAGGAGCCGCGCCCGTGCGGTGCCATCCTGTTCGTCCCCGCCGCGGGGTGGGGCTAGCCCCCCGGTCCCGCCCGGAACGCGCCACTCGCGTGCCGAGACGGGGGACTCGCGCGATCGATGGTGCGGGACACGCGTGTCGAGATGGGCGACTCGCGCGCCGAGATGGGGGACTCGCCCAACCAGGGGGCGAGTCTCGCGTTCGGGTGGGCGTGTTGCGCGTTCGGTGTCCGCTCGGTCGCCGGCGTCCGGTTCCGCGCGGTTGGGGCGGGTTGTGATGGGCCCCGCCACCTGCGCCGATACGGTGTGGATGCGGAGGTGGGCATGGCAAGCCTTGAGGTTGCGCTCGGGTTCGCTGCCGCCGTCGTGCTGCTCGGCGTGTTCGCCGTGCGCGTCTCCGTGGGTCTCGGGCTGCCGTCGCTGTTGCTCTACCTCGGCATCGGGGTGCTGCTCGGGGAGTCCGTGCTGGGCATCCAGTTCTCCGACGCGCAGCTCACCGAGTCGATCGGCTGGGCCGCGCTGGTCCTGATCCTCGCGGAGGGCGGGCTCACCACGCGCTGGTCGGCGGTGCGGCCGTCGCTGGGGGTGGGGATCGCGCTGGCGACGGTCGGGGTGGCCGTCAGCATCGCGGTGGTCGGGGTGGGCCTGCACCTGCTGCTGGGCCTGGACTGGCGGGCCGCGTTCCTGTGGGGTGCGGTGCTGTCGTCCACCGACGCGGCCGCGGTCTTCTCGGTGCTGCGCGGGGTGGGCGTCTCGCGGCGGGTGGCCGGCATGCTCGAGCTCGAGTCCGGCGCCAACGACGCACCCGTGGTGCTGGCGGTGATCCTGCTCGCCTCCACCGACCCGATCACCTGGCTCACCCCGGTGCTCGTCACCTACGAGCTGGCCGCGGGCGGCGTCATCGGCGGGCTCTTCGGGCTCGCCGGGGCGTGGGCGCTGCGCCGCGCGGCCCTGCCCGCCACCGGCCTGTACCCGCTCGCCACGCTGGCGGTGTGCGTGCTCGCCTACTCGGCGGGCCAGCTCGTCCACGCGTCCGGCCTGCTCGCCGTCTACGTCGCAGCACTGGTGCTCGGCAACGCCGACCTCCCGCACCGCGGCGACGTCCGCTCGTTCGCCGAGGGGATGGGCTGGCTGGCGCAGATCGGTGTCTTCGTGCTGCTCGGGTTGTTCGTGTCGCCGCCCCGCCTCGTCGACGCGGTCGTCCCGGCGCTGGTGGCCGGGGCGGTGCTCCTCCTGGTCGCCCGCCCGCTGTCGGTGATCGCGGCGGCCGCCCCGTTCCGGGTGCCATGGCGCGAGCAGGCGTTCCTGTCCTGGGCCGGCCTGCGCGGGGCGGTCCCCATCGTGTTCGCGCTGGTGGCGCTGACCGAGGGGGCACCGAGCGGGGATGCCCTGGTGGACGTCGTGTTCGTGCTGGTCGTCGTGCTCACCCTGCTCCAGGGGCCGACGCTGCCCTGGGTGGCGCGCAAGCTGCAGGTGTCGCGGGCGGCCCAGCCGCGGGAGATCTCGGTGGACGCCGCCCCGCTCGACGAGCTCGCCGCCGACCTGTTGCAGGTCCACGTACCGGCCGGCTCGCGGCTGCGCGGGGTGTACCTGCGCGAGCTGCGGTTGCCACGGGGGGCCGTGGTGAGCCTCGTCGTGCGCAACGGCAAGGGCTTCACCCCCACCGAGGACACCCGGTTCCGGGAGCACGACCAGCTGCTCGTCGTCACCACGGCCGGGGCGCGCCAGGCCGCGGAGGAGCGGATCCGGGCCGTCGACCAGCACGGACGCCTCGCCCGGTGGCAGGCCGGTCGGGAGCCGGCGGACGGTGGGGGATGATGGTGGGGTGAGCGAGGAGAGCCAGGACGCCGGCCCGAGGAGTTCCGCGGACGCGGCGCCACCGCACCCCGCACCGAGGGTCCGGCTGCTCTCCGCGATCGCGGCCGCGGTGCTCGTGCTCGACGTCGTCACGAAGGTCCTCGCGGTGGCGCAGCTGGAGGACCGGGAGCCGGTCGAGATCCTCGGCGGTCTGGTCTACCTGCAGCTCGTGCGCAACCCGGGCGCCGCGTTCTCCCTCGCCACCGGTTACACCTGGGTCCTCACGATCGTCGCGATCGGCGTGGTCGTGGTGATCGTGCGGGTGGCGCGGCGGCTGCGGTCCACGGGCTGGGCGGTGGCGCTGGGCCTCGTCCTCGGCGGCGCGCTGGGCAACCTCGTCGACCGCCTCTTCCGCGCGCCCGGCCCGCTGCACGGCCACGTCGTCGACGTCGTGTCCCTGCTCGCGCCGGACGGGCGGGTGTGGCCGGTGTTCAACCTCGCCGACTCCTCGATCGTCTCCGGCGGCGTGCTGCTCGTGCTGCTGGCCCTGCTGGGCCGGGAGCTGGACGGCACGCGCGCGCCGCGGCGGGCGGATCGGCGCGAGCGGGAGGAGGAGGCCACCGGTGAGTGACACCCGCCAGCTGCCCGTGCCCGACGGACTCGACGGCATGCGCGTCGACGCGGGCCTGTCCCGCCTGCTCGGCCTGTCGCGCACCGTGGTGGCTGCGCTCACCGAGGACGGTCGCGTGGCCGTCGACGGGCGTGCGGCCGGCAAGTCCGACCGGCTCACCGCGGGCTCGTGGCTCGAGGTGCAGCTGCCCGACCCGGAGCCGGCCACGCCCATCACCGGCCCGGAGGAGGTGGTGGCCGGGCTCACCGTGCTGCACGCCGACGACGAGATCATCGTGGTCGACAAGCCGGTGGGCGTGGCCGCGCACCCGAGCCCCGGGTGGACCGGCCCCACCGTGCTCGGCGGGCTCGCCGCGCTCGGGTACCGGGTGTCCACGTCGGGGGCCGCGGAGCGCCAGGGCATCGTCCACCGGCTCGACGTCGGCACCACCGGGGTGATGGTCGTGGCGGCGGCCGAGCACGCGTACACGCTGCTCAAGCGCGCGTTCAAGGAGCGCACGGTCGACAAGCGCTACCACGCGGTGGCACAGGGCCACCCCGACCCGTCCAGCGGCACGATCGACGCCCCCATCGACCGGCACCCGCGCCACGACTACAAGTTCGCGGTGGTCGCGGGCGGCAAGCCCAGCGTCACGCACTACGACACCATCGAGGCGTTCCGCGCGGCGTCGCTGCTGGACGTGCGGCTGGAGACCGGGCGCACCCACCAGATCCGGGTGCACCTCGCCGCGCTGCGGCACCCCTGCGTCGGCGACCTCACCTACGGGGCCGACCCGGTGCTCGCGAAGCGCCTCGGGCTGCAGCGGCAGTGGCTGCACGCCCGGTCGCTGGGGTTCGAGCACCCGGGCGACGGTCGCTGGGTGGAGTTCGCCAGCCCGTACCCCGCCGACCTGGAGAAGGCCCTCGATCTGCTGCGCGACTGACCCCCCGGGGGCACCGCCGCGGCGCCGACGTCGGACACTGGGGGGCCGGCGGCGTCGGGATCAGGGGGTGGAACGTGACCGGGCGGGCCAGGACGGTGGTGGTGCTCGCCTGCGCCGCCGTCGTGCTGCTCACGGCCTGGTACGCCGGTTCGCGCTTCCCGGATCCCGCCCCGCAGCCGGCCCCGGGATCGGTGCGGCTGGGGCCCGAGCCGGGGGAGGACGTGGCCGCGTACCGGGGGCGGCTGCCCGTGGAGCTGCCCCCGCCCGGCGTGGAGGCGCTCGCGCTCGTCCAGTTCGCCGCCGAGCTGCCCGGCACGGCCGCGGTGCCCGTCCTCGCGGGCACGCAGCCGGTCACGGCCGTGCTGAGGGTGCCGCTGCCCCGCGTGCAGACGGCCCTGCGGTTCGAGCAGCTCGACCCGGGCGCACCGGTGCCCGCCGCGCTGGACGCCGCCCGCCTGCGGGCCCGGCAGTCGGCCGCGGCCGACGCCCAGCGCCAGACCGGGCGGGCGGGGGAGGTGGCCGCCGCGGAGGCGCGCGTCCTCGCCGACCCGGGTGCGCCGAGCCTGCTCGCGGTGGTCGTCCGCGCCGAGCGGGCCGGGCTGGACGCGGTGGCCGCCCGGCCCGGCGTGCGTGCGGTGCACGCGGCACCGGCCGGCGTCACCCCGCGCGAGCTCGCCGTGGCCCCCCTGCTCCCCGAGCAGGTCGAGCGCGCCGACCCGCTCCCGGACGACGGCGCGGTGCCGTCATGAGGCCGCGCCCGGGACGCAGCCCCACCGGCGAACGGGGGAATTCCCCCGGATGGACTCGGTGGAGATCCTGATGTCCGTCTCAACGCCGGCCTGGCACGGTGTTCCCATGACGTCGACCGGGGGGAGTGGGCGTGAGCCCGCGGGAGTGGCGCGCGCCGGGGAGGCCATCGTCACGGCGGCCGTCACCGTCGCCCTCCTTCCCCTCGGGTTCCTGCACGTGAGCAGCATCGGGTCGCTCGACCCGAGCACCACCGTGATCAGCGACTACGTCTTCCTGCCCGGCGGCTACGCGCTGCTGGGTGGCGCCGCCATCAGCTCGGCCGTGGCCTGCGTCGCGCTCGCGTGCGGCATGCGCCGGGCCGACCTGCCCCGCTCCCGGCCGCCCGCGGTGCTGTTCGTCAGCGCCGCGGTGGGGCTCGTGCTCGTGGCGGTGTTCCCCACCCACACCCCCGGCACCACACCGGGGCTGGTCTCCACGGTGCACCGCGCCGCCGGGGGCTGGGTGTTCGCGGTGCTGCCGCTGGCCGCGTGGCTGGTGGCCCGGCGTGCACGGTCGGTGCCCGCGTGGCGGCCCGCCGCCCGGCCGCTCGCCGTGGCAGCCGCGATCTCGGGCGTGATCAGCGCCGTCTTCCTGCTGAATCATGTTCCGATCGTTATCGCCGGTTCACCGTTTCTCCCCCACATCGGCGCCCTGCAGCGTGTTCTCTATGCGGCGGTGATGGTGGTTTTGGTGATGACGGCGCGGGCCACCCGGCTCGCGGCCGAGCGCGTCCACGACACGGCCGAGCTGCCGGCCACACCCGGGTTGCGGGGGGCCGCGTGATCCGCATGATCGCCGACCTGGCCGGACCGGGTCTCGCCATCGTCCTCGCCCTCATGGGCGCGGGCTGTTTCGCCGGGGCCGCGGTGCTGCAGCACAGCGCCGTCTCCGCGGGTTCGCGCCGGGAGGAGGACGACCAGCCCGGCAAGGTGCTGTCGTTGCGCGGCCTGCGCGAGATCACCCGCCGCCCGGGCTGGCTCGCCGGGCTCGCCCTCGCGGGCGGTGGCTCGATGCTGCACGCCACGGCGCTCGTGCTCGCGCCGCTGTCGGTGGTGCAGCCGCTGGGCGTGCTGGCCGTCCCGCTCGCGGTGCTGTTCACCGCCGTGCGCACCGACCGCAGGCCGGCGCCGGGTGTGGTGGTGGGCGTCCTGCTCACCGTGGCGGGGGTCGCCGTCTTCGTCGGCGCGGCGGCCGGCACGGCCGTCAGCTCACCCCCGCCCGACCAGGCCACGCTCATCGCGAGCCTCATCGTCGCCGGCGTGGTCCTTGCGCTCGCCGCGCTCGGGTTCGCCCGCTCCGGCTGGCTCCGGTGCGTGGCCTGCGCGATGGCGGGGGCCGCCGCGTTCGGCCTGGTGTCGGCGCTGGTGCGGGCGGTGTCGCAGTCCGTCGTCGCGGGGGACGTCGGGCCGCTCGAACTCCCGGTGCTCGCGGCGGTGTGCGGGATCGCCGCCGCGGTGCTCGTCGGGGGGTGGCTCGTGCAGCAGGCGTTCGCATCCGGGCCGCCCGAGGTGGTCATCGCCTGCCTCACCGTGGTCGACCCGATCGTCGCCGTCCTGCTCGGCGCCGTGCTGCTGGGCGAGGGCGTGGCCACCCCGGCCGAGACGTGGTTCCTCCTGGCCGGCGCCGCGATCACCGCCACCGCCGGCGTGATCGCCCTCGCCCGCCACCACCCCGACGCTGCGGCCGCGCGCGCCGCGCGTCTCGGCCCGGGGGCCGCGGCATCGCCGCTGCCGGCCCCATCGCACCCGACCTCCCCGCCGGACGCGTCCGCGCGCCCGGCCGACCCCGTGCACCGCCGGTGATCCCCAGCACCCGGTGCCGATCGAGAGGACACATGCCTGTGAAGCCGCTTCGGATCATGATCGGCGCGGAGACCTACCCGCCCGACGTCAACGGGGCCGCCCGGTTCGTCGAGCGCCTCGCCACCGGACTCGCCCGGCGGGGGCACGAGATCCACGTGGTGGCCCCGTCGCCCACCGGGCCCGCCTCGCGGGAGTTCCGCGACGGCGTCGTCGTCCACGGGGTGCGCTCGCACCGCTACTACCAGCACGAGGGCTTCCAGGTCTGCATGCCGTGGGAGGCGTTCCCGGCCACGGCCGCGCTGATGGACGAGATCGACCCCGACGTCGTGCACACCAACGCGCACATGGTGGTCGGGCGGGGAGTCGTGCGGGCGGCCCACCGCACCGGCCGCCCGCTCGTGGCCACCAACCACCTCATGCCGGAGAACCTCATCGGCTACAGCCCGATCCCGCGGCCGCTGCGGCGCACGTTCAACCGGTGGGCGTGGCGTGATCTCGGCCGGGTCTTCGGCAAGGCCCAGGTCGTCACGGCGCCCACCCCCCGCGCGGTGGAGCTGCTCGTGCGCCACGCCGGCCTCGGCCACGCGTTCCCCGTGTCCTGCGGCATCGACGCCGACCGCTACCGGTCCGTTCCCCGCACCACCGGGCCCGTCCCCACGGTGCTGTTCGTCGGCCGGCTCGACCAGGAGAAGCGCGTCGACGAGCTGATCAAGGCGTTCGCCGCGCTGCCGGACGGGATGCCGGCGCGGCTGGACATCGTCGGCGACGGCGCGCGGCGAGAGGAGTGGAGCGCGCTGGCCGCGGGCCTCGGCCTGGGCGAGCGGGTGCGCTTCCGCGGGTTCGTCTCCGAGCAGGAGCTGCTCGAGGCCTACGCGGGCGCCGACCTGTTCTGCATGCCCGGCATCGCGGAGCTGCAGAGCCTCGTCACGCTGGAGGCGATGGCCGCGGGCCTGCCGGTGGTGGCCGCCGACGCGATGGCGCTGCCCCACCTCGTGCACCCCGGCCGCAACGGCTGGCTCTACACCCCCGGCGACGTCCCGGAGCTCACCACCCGGCTCGCCGCGCTCCTCGGCGACGCCGCCACCCGGCGCCGGATGGGGGCCACGAGCCGCGAGATCGTCGCCGCCCACGGGGCCGAGGCCACCCTCGACCGCTTCGAGGGCATCTACGAGCAGGTGCTCGGCCGCGAGCCGGTGGGGATGGGCCGGGCCGCCTGAGGCGGGCTGCTCGCGGGACCACCGGCGGAAGTTCAGGAACGCCACGTTCCTGAACCTGCAGGACAGCAACGTGGCGTTCCTGAACCTCCTCAGGGGCGGCCGGCCGCCACCCGCTCCAGCAGCGCCAGCAGGATGCGGGCCGAGGCCTCCCAGCTGTAGTGCTCGGCACGGGCCCGGGCAGTTGCGGAGCGGCGCTCCCACACCTGCGGGTCGTCGAGCTCCTGCACGGCGCGGACGAAGCCGTGCACGTCGTCGGGGTCGACGTACGTCGCGGCGTCGCCACCCACTTCGCGGAACACCGGGATGTCGCTGACCACCAGCGGCGTGCCCAGCGCCATCGCCTCGACCAGCGGGATGCCGAAGCCCTCGTCGCGCGAGGCCGAGACGAGCGCGGTGGCGCCGCGCAGGACGTCCCGGTACGTCTCGTCGGTGGCGCCGTCGTGGAACACGATCCGGCCGCCGGGTGCGAGCGCGGTGAGCCGGGCCCGCTCGTCGGGGCCGATCCTGCTCATGAGGTGCAGCTCGTGGCGGGGGAGCGCCGGCATGGCGCCCGCGAGGGTGCCGACGTTCTTGTAGGGCATGAAGGAGCCCATGTAGACCAGCGCCCCGGTGCGCGGCAGGCGCGGGAGGTCCGGCACCGGGTCGGGCGCGTTCGGCACCACCGTGACCGGGCGGCGGGTGAGGCGGTGTCGCGCGATGAGAGCCGCCGTGGTCTCGGACACCGTGACGACGGCGTCGGCGCGGTTCAGCAGCGCCCGCTGCGGCCACCACGCGAGGTGGAACAGCCGCCACAGCAGCCGGATCGGCAGCGCGAACTCCGGGGGTGGGGTGGGATTGCGGTAGTAGATGAGGTCGTGGAGCGTGAGGACCAGCGCGTAGTCGCGGCCCCAGCTGCCCATCGTCTGCATCGGGGAGAACACCACGTCCGCCCCGATCCGGCGCACCTGCCGCGCCACGAGCGGCTCGCGGATGCTCGTCGGCGCGCTCACCCGGTGCCACGGCACGTCCGGCAGCGCGGCGAGTTGGCGCTCGTCGCTCACGAGCAGCTCGACGCCCGGGTGCAGCGCCGCGAGCTCCCGGGCCAGGCCCACGGTGTAACGACTGATGCCGTCGTGGTGGCCGGTGCGGACGTACCGGCAGTCGAGCAGGATCCTCACGGCAGCGCCGCGAGGAAGGCCCCGACCTCACGGGCGACGACCGCTGGCGCCTCGTAGTGGGCGAGGTGCCCGGTGGTGGGCACCACGGCGAGGCGGGCATCGGCGAACCGCTCCGCGAGCGCGCGCTGGGCCGGGAGCGGCGCGATGTCGTCGCGTTCGGCGGCCACGAGCAACGTCGGCACCCCGACGCCCGCCGCCGATTCCCCGACGTCGTGGCGCACCGATGCGTGGAACGCCTCCAGGAGCGAGCGGCGGTCGGCGAACGTGGAGAAGTACCGGCCGTGCTCGGCGTGGATCCAGCGGCGCAGTGCGGCATCCGGGGTGGTGGCCATGGCGACGCTCGCGATCCGCGTCATGAGCGGGTGGCGCAGCAGCCAGGTGCCCGCGCGCTCGGGGAGCGCACCGGCGAACCGGTGGTAGAGCACCGCGAGCCCGGTGAGGAACCGGCGTGGCCCGGCGAGCGCCGACGCCGCGATCGGGTTCACGAGCACCAGCCCGCGCACGTCCGCCCCACCCGCCACCGCGGCGGACGCGACGATCGAGCCGAAGGAGTGGCCCGCCAGCACCGCGTCGCCCGCCGGCGCGACGGCCGCGAGCAGGTCGCGCGTCCAGGCGGCGTAGCCGGCGACGTCGTGGCGATCAGCGGGCAGCGGCGGGGACGCCCCGAACCCGGGCAGGTCCGGCACGATCACCCGCACACCAGAGAGGTGGGCCACGATCGGCTCCAGCCCGTGATGATCGCCGCGCAGGCCGTGGACGAACACGATCCGCTGGGCGGCCTCGTCCGAGCCGTACACCCAGGCGCGCGTGCACCCGCCCCGCAACGCGAACTCCTCGGTGCGCACGGGAACGCGCGCGACGAGATCGGCGTAGGGCGAGGCGGACATCGAGACGAGTCTAAGGAGGGCCCCTCCCCGCCCGGCCCGCGGTACGAGCGGCACCTTCGTCCGATAGGTGCGTACGGATGTGCCGTTCGTACGGGGAGGTGGCGGTCCCGCGCGAGGCGCACCTGGGGGTAGCTGAGGCAGCGGTGTGGTGCTGCTCGCGGGCCGGGGGATGTTGACCAAGGGGAAATGGTCGTTACTTGATCTTCGGGAGCGATCATTTCGCCTTGATCGCGGAGTCGCCGACAGTGATCTTGCAGGGGAGACCCCCTCGGGGGGCGCCGCGCGCCAAGAGGGCAGGCCTTGCCTGCCCACGTGATGCCCGGGAGGAGCGGGCCCGCACGATGCGCGGCGCCACTCGAGGCCTGGGACGCCTCGTGATAGCCGAGGCGCACCCGGAGGTCGGTGGACGGGCGGCCCGGTGATGGCAGGGGTGCATCCGGAGGGCGTGCTGTGGATGGCCACCCGCACGATGCGGTGCGCGCCCGGCGGCCCGGCACTGGATGGCCTCCGGGCTCGGAGAGCCCCGGAGGCCTGCAGCACCCACCCGTACGAACGGCACCTTCGTCCGATAGACCTGTACGGAGGTGCCGTTGGTACGGAGATCACGTGGGAGCGCCCGACACGCCGGTCGGCGAGGTGAGCAGCGGGTTCGGCGCGCCCGGGACCGGGTTCGCGGAACTGTCGGTGGCCGGAGCTAATCTGAGCCGTCCCGAGCACCCTTGTCGCCCGGCCGGGCCCGCACCGGTCGGCGGCGAAGGTCAGGTTCTGCATGTTCGCGCGCCACCCCCGAGGTGGTGCCAGGAGGGAGATCCCCACCCCATGGCGGCCAGCAGCACCGACAGCTTCGTCCACCTGCACACCCACACCGAGTTCTCGATGCTCGACGGGGCGGCGCGGCTGGACGACCTGTTCAAGGAAGCGGCGCGGATGGGGATGCCGGCGCTGGCGATGACCGACCACGGCAACGTCTACGGCGCCTACGAGTTCTGGAAGAAGGCGAAGGCGGCCGGGGTCAAGCCGATCATCGGCATGGAGGGCTACCTCTCGCCGGGGTCGCGCCACGAGCGCAAGCGCGCCACGCTGGGCGGGCAGCAGGTCAGCGACGACAACCCGGGTGAGATGTACACCCACATGACGTTGCTGGCGGAGAACACGGAGGGGATGCACAACCTCTTCCGGCTGTCGTCGCTCGCGTCGCTCGAGGGCTACTACTACAAGCCCCGCATGGACCGGGAGCTGCTGGAGACCTACGGCAAGGGGATCATCGCCACCACGGGATGCCCGTCCGGTGAGGTGCAGCGGCTGCTGCAGCAGGACCGTTTCGACGACGCCGTGCAGGCCGCGAGCGACTACCGCGACATCTTCGGCAAGGACAACTTCTTCTGCGAGCTGATGGACCACGGCATCGCGATCGAGAAGCAGGTCCAGGAGGACCTCTTCCGGCTGAAGAAGCTGCTCGACCTGCCGGGCCTGGCCACCAACGACCTGCACTACACCTACGCGGAGGACTCCAAGCCGCACGAGGTGCTGCTGTGCGTGCAGACGGGCAAGACGCTGGCCGACCCGGGCCGGTTCAAGTTCGACGCGCAGGACTTCTACCTCAAGTCGGCCGCGGAGATGCGCGCCCAGTGGGACCCGCAGTTCCCCGAGGCCTGCGACAACACGCTGCTGGTGGCCGAGCGGGTGGACGTCGGGTTCACCGAGGGCCAGGACCTCATGCCGCGCGCGCCCGTCCCCGAGGGGGAGACGGAGGAGAGCTGGCTGGTCAAGGAGGTCGAGCGGGGCCTGCACCGGCGGTTCCCCAACGGTGTCACCGACCGGTACCGCAAGCAGGCGGAGTACGAGGTCGGCGTCATCATCCAGATGGGGTTCCCCGGCTACTTCCTCGTGGTGGCCGACCTCATCCAGCACGCGAAGTCGGTCGGCATCCGGTGCGGCCCCGGCCGTGGTTCGGCGGCGGGCTCGCTGGTGGCGTACGTCCTGGGGATCACCGACCTCGACCCGATCGAGCACAAGCTGATCTTCGAGCGGTTCCTCAACCCCGAGCGCATCTCGATGCCCGACATCGACATGGACTTCGACGAACGTCGGCGCGGCGAGATGATCCGCTACACCACCGAGAAGTACGGTGAGGACCGGATCGCGCAGATCATCACGTACTCCACGATCAAGGCGAAGGCCGCGATCAAGGACTCGGCGCGGGTGCTGTACGGGCAGCCGGGCTACGCGGTGGCCGACCGCATCTCCAAGGCGATGCCGCCCGCGGTGATGGGCAAGGACATCCCGCTGTCGGGCATCTTCGACCCGTCCCACAAGCGCTACTCCGAGGCCACCGAGGTGCGGGCGCTGTACGAGGCCGACCCGCAGGTCAAGGAGATCATCGACACCGCGCGGGGGCTGGAGGGCCTCAAGCGGCAGTGGGGCGTGCACGCCGCCGGCGTGATCATGTCGAGCAAGCCGCTGATCGACGTCATCCCGATCCAGCGCCGCGAGGCCGACGGCGCCATCATCACGCAGTTCGACATGGGCGCCTGCGAGACGCTCGGGCTGCTGAAGATGGACTTCCTCGGCCTGCGCAACCTCACGATCATCGACGACGCGCTGGAGAACATCGAGCTCAACGGCAAGCCGAAGCTCGAGATCGAGTCGGTCCCGCTCGACGACCCGAAGACGTACGAGCTGCTGGGCCGCGGCGACACGCTCGGGGTGTTCCAGCTCGACGGCGGGCCGATGCGCGACCTGCTGCGCCGGATGGCGCCCACCGAGTTCGACGACATCTCCGCGGTCGGCGCGCTGTACCGGCCGGGCCCGATGGGTGCCAACGCCCACAACGACTACGCCGACCGCAAGAACGGGCGGCAAGAGGTCACGCCCATCCACCCGGAGCTGGCGGAGCCGCTCAAGGACATCCTCGGCGAGACGTACGGCCTGATCGTCTACCAGGAACAGGTCATGGCGATCGCCCAGAAGCTCGCGGGCTACACGCTCGGCAAGGCCGACCTGCTGCGCCGCGCGATGGGCAAGAAGAAGAAGGAGATCCTCGACAAGGAGTACGAGGGTTTCGCCCAGGGCATGAAGGACCACGGCTACTCGGCCGCCGCGGTCAAGACGCTGTGGGACATCCTGCTGCCGTTCTCCGACTACGCGTTCAACCGCGCCCACTCCGCCGCGTACGGGGTGGTGTCGTACTGGACGGCGTACCTCAAGGCCAACTACCCGGCCGAGTACATGGCCGCGGTGCTCACGTCCGTGCGCGACGACAAGGACAAGGCCGCCGTCTACCTGGCCGAGTGCCGTCGTATGGGCATCACGGTGCTGCCGCCGGACGTCAACGACTCGGTGCGCAACTTCGCGCCGGTCGGCGACGACATCCGGTTCGGCCTGGGCGGCATCCGCAACGTCGGCGAGAACGTGGTCGACGCGATCGTGTCGGCCCGCCGGGAGAAGGGGGCGTTCACCGACTTCTCCGACTTCCTGCGCAAGGTCGACGCCGTCGTCTGCAACAAGAAGGTCATCGAATCGCTGATCAAGGCGGGGGCGTTCGACTCGCTCGGCCACCCGCGCAAGGGCCTGCTGCTGGTGCACGCCGACGCCATCGACGCGGTGATGACCACGAAGAAGGCCGCCTCGATGGGGCAGTTCGACCTGTTCGGGTCGATGGACGGGTCGGCGCCCTCGGAGCTCGACGCGGTGTTCGACGTCAAGGTGCCCGACGACGAGTGGGACAAGAAGCACCGGCTGGCCGTCGAGCGGGAGATGCTGGGCCTGTACGTGTCCGGCCACCCGCTGCAGGGGCTGGAGCAGGTGCTGCTGTCGAAGTCCGACATGTCGATCTCGGCGATCCTGGAGGGTGCCTCCGACGGGCGGATCTCCGACGGCCACCAGGTCACCATCGGCGGCATCCTCACGGGCGTGAACCGGCGGGTGAACAAGAACGGCGAGCCGTGGGCGTCGGCGCAGCTGGAGGACCTCGCGGGTGGCATCGAGGTGCTGTTCTTCCCGCGGTGCTACCAGGTGGTCGGGGTCGACGTGGCCGAGGACGCGATCGTGCTGGTGAAGGCGCGGGTCAACAAGCGCGACGACCGCGTCTCGCTGATCGTCAACGACCTCGCGGTGCCCGACCTGTCGGCGGGTGCGGGGGGCGCCGGCGCCCCGGTGAAGGTGAGCATCCGCACCGAGCTCGTCACCCCGCAGCGGGTGTCGAAGCTCAAGGAGGTGCTCACCCACCACCCGGGCACGTCCGAGGTGCACCTCAACCTCGTCTACGGCAGCAAGACCACCACGTGGAAGCTCGACGACGGGCTCAAGGTCACCCACTCGTCGGCGCTGATGGGCGATCTGAAGGCGCTGCTGGGGCCGGGCTGCCTGGGCTGACCCCAGGCGGCCCCGGCCCCGGGGTCAGTCCCCGGGCTGCGGCTCCACGCGGAAGAGCACCTGCCCCTGCTCGACGAGGTCGGTGTCGTCCACGCAGATCTCGACGATGGTGCCGCGCACGCCTGCGGCCACCGCGTGGAAGGTCTTCATGACCTCCACGAGGGCCACGGTCGTCGACTCCTCGACCGGTGCCCCGAGGGTCACGAAGGTGGGCTTCCCCGGTTCCGGCTGGGCGTAGTAGATCCCCATCGTCGGGGAGGTGATCTCCACCAGCTCGACGGCCGCGGGTTCCGGTGCGGGAGGCGGCGGGGTGGGCGCCGGCGCGACCTGCTGCGGGACGGCCGTAGGCGCGGGTGCGGGCGCCACCTGCGGCGCGGGCACCGCTGCGGGCGGAGCGCCGGCCGCGGGGGCCGCGGTGGCCGGCCCGGGCGGGTCGCCCTTGCCGATCGTCACCTTCAGCTCCCCGACCTGCACCTCCAGGAAGTCGAAGCCGGAGCGGTCGAGGCTCTCGACGAGACGGATCACCTGCTCGACGTCGGCATCGCTCAGCGCGCCGTGCACGGCGCCGTTGGTCGCTGCCGTCGTCGCTGCGGTCGGGTCGGTCATGTCAGCTGCCCCCTGTCGTCGCGGCCCGGTTGCCCACGAGCACCGAGTCGTTGCCGCGCTGCACGCGCACGTACCGGATCGCCGAGGTCTCCCGTAGCCGCTCCACGAGGGTGAGCAGCGGGATCCCGGCCGAGCTGTAGCGGCGCGGCGGTCCGGCCGCGCGCATCGTGTCGATCTCGCTGGTGCCCTGCATGATCGCCCGCAGCAGCAGCTCGTCGTCGCTGATGCCGGGGGCGCCGTAGACCTGCCGGGCCTGCTCGAGCGTCATGTCGTCGACCCCGCGCCGGTCGAGCTCCTCCAGCTCCCGGGCCCGCGGCAGGGACAGGAACCGGTCGCGCAGGTTCTGGTCCATCCACGTGTAGCCGGAGTCCTCGCCGTAGAAGCCGCGGGCGAGGCGGATGAGCTCGTCGATCACCACGCCGTACCGCTGCCCGGACGCGACGTTGAGCGCGGCCTGCGTGGCCACGTACTGCGAGTACGGCGTGATCATGATCGGGTAGCCCAGGTCGGCCCGCACCTGCACGCACTCCTCGAGCACCTCGGCGAGGCGGTGCTCCATGCGGATCTCGGCGAGCTGGAACCGCAGGTTGGAGATCACGCCGCCGGGGATCTGGTGGCGGTAGTGGTCGAGGTCGTGGGGGAGCGGTGCGCCCACGGGCAGGCCGTCGGCGGCGGCGAACCCGGCGAGGCGCTGCGACACCGACGCGAGCAGCTCCTCGTCGACGAGCGGGGTGAAGCCCATCAGCCGCGCGTTGCGCGCCACCTCCAGCACGGACGGCTGGGCCGAGCCGTTGGCCAGCGGCGGCACGCCGCAGTGCACGGTGCGCACGCCCAGCTCCAGCGCCTCCAGGTAGACGAGCGGGGCGAGGCCGGTGGTGCAGTGCGAGTGCAGCTCCACCGGGATGTCCCCGGCGGCCTCGAGCATCGCGGGCAGCAGCGTGCGGAGCCGGTCGACGGTGAGCAGCCCGCCCTGGTCCTTGAGGTAGATGGAGTCGGGCCGGAACTGCCTGCACTGCCGGGTGGTCTCGGCGAAGTGCGCGTCGGTGTGGCGCGGGGAGATCGTGTAGGCCACGGCGATCGCGACCCTCAGCCCGAGCTCCCGCGCGAACGGCACGGCGGTGGGCAGCATCCGGGTGATCTGGTCGCCGGTGTTGGCCATGAGCTGGGCCCGGTTGATCACGCCGATCTCGGCGAGGCGCCGCGAGTACAGCCGGTTCAGCACGGGGGGCGTCGGGGTGCCGAACCCGTTGAGGCTGCCGCCCGCCCCGCCCATGCACGTCGTCGGCGTGCGGGTGATCGTGCGCGCGAGCATGCGCATGGTCTCCCACGGGTCCTCCTTGAGGTCCCGCACCATCTTCTTGAAGAAGATCGGGTTGGCCGGCACCTCGATCACGTCGAAGCCGGCCCGGTCGAGGTCACCGCCCAGGGCCTCCATCATCCCGTGACGGATCCCCATCGCCCACAGGCTCTGCGAGCCGTCGCGGAACGTGGTGTCGATGAACCGGACCTCGCCGTGTTCGGTCGTGCCGTTCACCAGGCCTCCTGCATCGTTGCGACGTGCTCGGCCACCTCCACCCGCATGTCGGTGAGCGCCAGCACCTCCTCCGGGGTGAAACCGCGCGCCACCTCGTCGAGCCGGAAGCGGCCCTGCGGGGTGCGCCGCAGCAGCGCGAGGTCGGTGACGACGACGTCGACGCAGCCCGGCGCGGTGATCGGGTAGCTGCAGGTCTCGACGAGCTTGGGGCGCCCGGCGCTGTCGAGGTGCTCCAGCATCGCGATCACCTGCTTGGCGCCGACCGCGAGGTCCATGGCGCCGCCGATACCCCCGCCGGGGCGCCCGGGCACCGACCAGTTCGCGAGGTCGCCGCTCCCGCCCACCTGGTAGGCGCCCAGCACCACGGCGTCGAGCCGCCCGCCGCGCGCGATCTCGAAGGAGGTGACGCTGTCGAAGAACGAGGCGCCCGGCTCCAGCGCGATGAAGTTGCCGCCCGCGTCGTGCAGGTCGGGGTCGCGCTCGCCGTCGGTGACGAAGCCGCCGTAGCCCAGCACGCCGTTCTCGCCGTGCAGCACGACGCCGCGCCCGCCCAGGAAGTTGGCGGCGAGGTTGGGCAGGCCCGCGCCGAGGTTCACGAGCCCGCCGGTCGGCAGCAGCATCGCCACGCGGCGGCCGATCTCCTGGCGGGTGAGCGCGGGCTTGCCCCCGTACTCGCGGCCCGTGTCGGCCGGGCGGGCAGCGCGGCGGGGGAGGGAGGCGACGTCGATGTGCACCGTGCTCGGCGCGAGGCGGGCCACGAACGCGGCCGGCAGGTCGACGTCCTCCGGCGCGATCTCGCCGACCTCCACGATCTCGTCGACCTCGACGATCGCCACCCGCGCCGCCTTCGCAAAGCTGTCGTTGAAGTTGCGGCTCGCCCCGCGGAACGACACGTTGCCCGCCCGGTCGGCCCGGTGTGCCCGCAGGAGGGCGTAGTCGGTGCGGATGCCGTGCTCGAGGATGTGCGGGACCCCGTCGAACTCCCGCACCTCCTTGCCGTCGCCGACCGCCGTGCCCGCCCCCACCGGGGTGTAGAACGCCGCGATGCCGGCGCCGCCCGCCCGCATCCGCTCGACGAGCGTGCCCTGCGGCACGATCTCGAACTCCAGCGTGCCGGCCAGGATCTGCTCCTCGGAGATGGTGGGCGGGCCCGGCCGCGACGAGAACGAGGCCACGAGCCGCGCGATCTGGTTGTTCTCCGCCAGCATCTGGGCGGTGGGGTGCCCGGGCTGCCCGAGCCCGTTGCAGTAGACCGTGAGGCCCTTGGCGCCCTGGTCGCGCAGGGCGGTGATCAGGCTGGACGGGAACCGGTGGGTGACGCCGAACCCGGAGATCGCGACGCTCGCGCCGTCGGGGATGTCGGCGACGGCGTCGGCGGGCGACGGGTAGACCTTGTCCGTCGAAGGGTCCACATTTCTCCTCGAGGTGACCGGGCGGGGACGGGGGTCAGCGGGCGATCCAGGTGCCTCCCCAGAACAGCTCGCTGGACAGGTACCGGGAGACGCCCTTGACGTGCGGGCGGGCGATGGCGGCTTTCGCGGCGCGGGCCAGCCAGACGACGGCGCGGTCCTGGTTGAGCAGCACCTGGGCGCGCTGGTAGGCGGCGGTGCGCCGGGCCGGGTCGGTGGTGCTCGCGGCCTCGTCGAGAGCGGCGTCCACCTGCGGGTCGGAGTAGCGGCCGTAGTTGTTGATCCCGCCCGTGTGGAACTGGTTGTACATGAACGGGTAGGGGTTCTCGTACGGCCCGCTGATCCAGTGCAGCGCCTGGAAGTCACCGCCCTGCACGACCTGGGTGATGAGGGTGGCGATGTCGTCGAACCGCAGTTGCACGTCCAGGCCGACCGCCGCCCACTGCGCCTGCAGGAACGTGGCGTACTGGATGTTGTTGGGGGCGTTGGCGTCGTGGAAGGTGAACGTCGGGTCGCCGCCGGAGGCGCGGTACCCGGCGATCAGCTGCCGGGCCCGCTCGGGGTCGTGCGAGGGGTAGATCTGCGCCGCCTCGGCGCTGTAGTGGGGGTCGCCCTCGGCGAACGCGGTCCGCGCCCCGTCCATCGCGCCCCGGTACTGCGTGGCGGACAACGCGGCCGGGTCGATCGCGCGGATCACGGCCTCGCGCATCCGCGGGTCGTCGAACGGCGGGCGGGTGACGTTGAGGTAGAGGAACTCGCCGTCGCCGCCGGGGCCGTAGTAGGTGGCGAGGCCGGGGTCCTGCGAGGAGCGGTGCACCTCGGTGTGGAACCCGGCGATGTCGAGGTCGACGTCGCCGTTCGCCACGGACGCGTAGCGGGTCTCGGTGTCGGGGAGGGGACGGAACTCGATGCCGTCGAGGTAGGGCATGCCCTGCTGCCAGTAGCGGTCGAACCGCTTCACCACGATCTTGTTGTTCGGGATCCACTCGACGAACGCGAACGGCCCGGCACCCACCGGGTGGCGCCCGTAGTCCCCACCCCACTGCCGCACGGCGGTAGGGGAGGCGATCGTGCCGAGGTTGCCGGAGGAGAACGGCAGCGCGAAGGCCACCGGGAACGACCCGGTGGGCCGCTTCAGCGCGAACTCGACGGTGAGCGGGTCGAGCGCGCGCATCGCGGCGATCGGCTCGGTGTAGAGGTGCCCGAGCGCGGTGGGGTCGTCGCGCTGGCGGGCGACGTTGAACAGCACCGCCTCCGCGTCCAGCGGCGTGCCGTCGTGGAAGGTGACGCCCGGGCGCAGGCCCAGGAGCCAGGTGGTGCCGCCGTCGGGCGTGGTCATCGACGCCGCGAGGTGGGGCTGCGGCTCGCCGGCCGCGTCCATCTTCAGCAGCGAGTCGTAGACGGCGGAGGCGATGAGGTTCGACCCTATCGTCGGGTCGAACGAGCGCGCCTCGGTGTACATCCCGACCCGCAGCGTGCCGCCGGGGACGGGGGTGCCCTCGGTGGCGGGGTCGCCGCCGAACGGCTGCGAGACGTCGAGCGGGGTGGGCGCCTCCCCGCCCGCCGGGCCCGCTGTGCCGCAGGCCGCGATGGCCAGCAGGAGCGCCCCGGCGAGCGCCCGCAGGGCTTGGGAGGTGCTGGCGGAGGTGTGCACGCGACCTCGCTGGATGTCCGATACCGCGCTGTACGGGACGACCCCGGTGGCCGTGGAACGGGTCGCGTAGGGAGCCTAACCGTTCACCAGATTGTTCACAATCCTGTTGGCAAGGACTACCAGCGCGACGAGGGCTCCTGGCGCACGGGCGTCACCAGCACCGCGACCACGGGCGCGACCGTGGCGAGCAGGAACCCCGCGGCGTAGCCGACCGTGCCGATCACGGCCCCGAGCACGGGCGGCGTGAGCGCGGAGACCACGTTCTGGCCGGTGTTCTGCACGCCCAGCGCCCGGCCCGACCAGGCGGGTCCCGCGATCTCGGCCGTGGCCGTGTAGCCCAGCCCGTTGTGCGCCACCGTGACGAGCCCGCCCGCCACCAGCGCCGCGACGGCGAGCCAGGGCGCGTACAGGTCGCCGACGGCGAACGCGACCAGCACGACCACGGTGGCCACGGAGACCTGGCGCATCGGGCGCATGCGCGAGCCCACGCGGTCGGACCACCAGCCGACGCCGATCCGGCCCGCGGCGCCGACGAACTGCACCGCGCCCACGAGCAGCCCGGCGGCGGCCGCGGTGAACCCGCGCTCGCGCACCAGGTACTCCACGCTGAAGGCGCTGACCGCGAACTGGGGCATCACCAGCAGCGCGCTCGCCGCGTGCACGCGCCACAGCAGAGCCGCGCGGTACGGCGACCCGGTGGCGGCCGTGCCGGTGAGCTGTGCACGCGGGGGGTCGGCGGCGAACGCCGCGACGAGCACGCCCATCACCAGGCAGAGCGCGGCCGGGAGCGCCAGCGCGGCGAATGTCCCGGCCGTCGCCGCGAGCGAGGGCAGCGTGAACCCGGCGAGGGCGACGCCCAGTGGCTGCGCTGTCTGCCGCACGCCCATCGCGACGCCGCGCTCGTGGCGGGGGAACCAGCCCATGACCAGCCGCCCGCTGGCCGCGAACACCGACGCCGCCAGCGCGCCGCCGAGCGCGAGCAGGACCAGCCGCAGGGTGGAGTGGCCCACCGGGGCGAGCGCCGCCACGCCCATCGCCACCGAGCCGAGCAGCAGCCCGGTGGACATCACGCGGCGCTCGCCGAACCGGTCGGCCGCCGCGCCCCAGGCCACGAGCGCGAGCAGCAGCCCGACGACGGGCGCCGCGACGTACCGGCCGACGGTGGCGAGCGAGAGCCCCAGCGTGTCGCGCAGCTGCGGCACGAGGAACGGGGCGCCGTAGACGTACGCGCAGGCCGAGGTCTGCGCGCACACCCCGATCGCCAGGATCACCCAGCGGCGGGCGTCCGCGGCCGCGGTGGTGCCGGGTGCTGACGTCATGCGCGGGCGCTCCGTGGTCGGGTGCCGGGACGCCCCCGACCTTAGCCTTGCTAATGACGTGCGGGTACGGCGTCGCGGGTCACGTGCCCGTCAGGCGGATCCACTCCTGCTGCGCCACGGGGCCCCACTTCTCGTGCAACCGTTCGAAGAGCGCAGCGGCCCGGGCTCCGGCCCACTCCTCGGGGAGGAGCTCGCCGGGCAGCTTCGGGTCGAGGAACGGGAACCGGCGCCACGCGTGCACGAGGTGGATCTGGTGGGCGAGGACCTCGGCCGGCCCGTCGGGGGCGGCGTCGGCGAACGTGGCGAGGAACTCCTCGTAGGCGGCCTCCACCTCGGCGAGGTCCCAGGCCTGCTCCACCACCTGCCGCGGGGTGCCGATCTCCCCGAACGGGCCGACGAAGGAGCTGGTGGCTGCGGTGAGACCGAGGTCGGCGATCACTTCGGCGGCCTCCTCCTGCTTGCCCGGGTCCGGGGTGAGCCAGACGCCGGGCGCGGGGGAGCCGAGGCCGGCCCAGGCGAGCCGGGTGCGCAGCCGGTGGCGCAGCTGGCGGCGGGCCTCCGGCACGCTGACGAGCAGCACGAGCCAGCGCCCGTCCCAGGGGGGCACGGGGTGGCCGAAGCCGTAGATGCGGGCGGCGCCGTCGGACAGCAGCCTGCGGCCCTGCTCGGTGAGCGACCAGCGCACCCGCCTGCCTGCGCGGTCGGACACGAGCAGGCCCTCCGCCGCGGTGCGGGCGAGGGCCTGGCGGGCCGACTTGGCCTCGATGTCGAGCTGCCCGAGCACGTCGATGAGCGTCTGCGTCCAGACGGCGTCGGCGCGGGGGAGCACGAACTCGCCGAGCACGGTGAGCAGCAGCGAGCGGGCGCTGGTGGCGCCCAGCTCGCGGCGCCGCGAGAGCGCCGGATGACCGGTGTCGGCGGTGGTGCTCATGGCGGCCGAGGGTAATGGGGCCGATCCGGTCGGGCCCAGCCGCGCAGCGCGGCGTGGGATCACCTCATCGGATGGACCGGCAATTCGCCTGAATGGGGCAAAACAGGCGTCGAGTGGTCCGAACGGGCGAGTCCCTGACCAGTATGGAGCAGGCGCCTGCAGATGAACATGAATGCCGGGTTAAGCCGGGCCGTGCGGTCTCCGACCGGACGAAACCGGCGGAACGGACACCAGGAGGAGGTCGTTCCCCGACCGCCGATCCCCGTCGCTGCACTGCCCGACGTCGACCACCCGGAGACCCGTAGTGACCACGTCCCCGTCCTGTTCCGCCGCGCACACCCCGGCTCGCCGCCGGAGCGCCCTGCGCGCCGACGTGCCGGCCTCCCTCGTCGTCTTCCTCGTCGCGGTGCCCCTCTCGTTGGGCATCGCCCTCGCCTCGGGCGCCCCGCTCATGGCCGGCCTGGTGGCCGCGGTCGTGGGCGGCGTGGTGGCCGGCCTGCTCGGCGGTGCCCCGCTGCAGGTCAGCGGGCCCGCCGCCGGGCTCACCGTGGTGGTGGCCGAGCTGGTGGGCCGCTTCGGCTGGCAGACCACGTGCCTCATCACCGCGGGCGCCGGCCTGGTGCAGATCGCGTTCGGCTGCGCCCGCGTGGCGCGGTTCAGCCAGGCCATCCCGCCGGCCGTCGTGCACGGGATGCTCGCCGGCATCGGCATCACGATCGCGCTCTCGCAGCTGCACGTCGTGCTCGGCGGGAGCCCGCCCTCCGGGGCGGTGAACGCGCTCGTCGAACTCCCCGGGCGGGTGGCCCAGGCACACCCGGACGCCGTGCTCGTCGGCGCCGCCACCGTGGGCCTGCTGCTGCTCTGGCCGCGGCTGCCGCGCCGGGTGCGCGTGCTGCCGGGCGCGCTCGTCGCCGTCATCACCGCCACCCTGCTCGCGCTGCTGCTGCCCGCCGTCCCACGGGTGGAGCTGCCCGGCAACCTCCTCCAGGCGATCACCCTGCCGACGGTGCTGCCCGACCTGCCCTGGGCGGGGATCGCCGGGGGCGTGCTGACGATCGCGCTGGTGGCGAGCGTCGAGAGCCTGCTCTCGGCGGTGGCGGTCGACCGCATGCGCCGCGGCGCCGCGCGGTCGAACCCCGACCGCGAGCTGATCGGCCAGGGAGCCGCGAACACGATCTCCGGCCTGCTCGGCGGGCTGCCGATCACCGGCGTCATCGTGCGCAGCTCCGCCAACGTCGAGGCCGGGGCGCGCACGCGGGCGGCGGCGGTGCTGCACGGCCTGTGGGTCGCCGTGTTCGGGATCGCGCTGGTCGGCGTCGTCGAGATGATCCCGCTCGCCGCGCTCGCCGGGCTGCTCGTGGTGGTCGGGTCGCAGCTGGTGCGGCCCGCCGACATCCGCGCGGCCCGCTCGCACGGCGAGCACCTCGTCTACGCGGGCACGGTCGCGGGCGTCCTCGTGCTGAACCTCCTCGAGGGTGTGGCCATCGGCCTCGTGCTCGCGGGCCTCGTGATGCTGCGCCGCGCCGTGCGCGCCCGGGTGCGGGTGGTGGAACCCGACGGCCCCGCCCCCGCCGGACCGTGGCGCGTCGTCGTCGAGGGCACGCTGAGCTTCCTCGCCGTGCCCGCGCTCTCCCGCACCCTCGCCACCGTGCCCCCGGGGAAGCCGGTGCGGCTCGAGCTGGTGGTCGACTACCTCGACCACACCGCATTCGACCACCTCGACGGGTGGACCGCGATGCGGCGGGCCACGGGCGCCGAGGTCGTCGTCACCGAGCCGGGCGCGCGGGTGCACGGCGACCGGCCCCGGCACGGCTACGCGACCTGGTCGCAGTGGCAGCGCACGCCGGGGCACGACGGCGACCACGGGCCGCACGCCCCGCTGCTCGCCGGGGTGGCCGCCTTCCACGCCCAGGCCGCCGAGCTGATCCGCCCGACGCTGCAGGAGCTCGCCCACGGCCAGGCACCCCGGGGGCTGCTGCTGTGCTGCGCCGACTCCCGGGTGCAGCCCGGCCTGATCACCCGCAGCGGGCCGGGCGACCTGTTCACCGTGCAGAACGTCGGGAACCTGGTGGCCGGCACGTCGATGCGCGCCGCGCTGCACTACGCCACCGAGGTGCTGCGCGTGCCGCTCATCGCGGTGTGCGGCCACTCGGGGTGCGGTGCCATGCGCGGCCTGCTCGACGGTGTGCAGCAGCCCGGCGACCCGCTCGGCGACTGGCTCGCCGCGGGCGTGCCCAGCCTGGAGGCGCTGCGGGCCGGGCACCCCGTGGGCCGGGCCGCGCTCGCGGCCGGGTACGGCGAGGTCGAGGCACTGGCGATGGTCAACGTGGCCGAGCAGCTCGTGGCGCTGCGCCACCAGGGCGTCGGCGCCGCGCTGACCGGCCTGTTCTTCGACATCCCGGCGGCGCGGGTGCTCGTGCTCGACGAGGAGGCCCAGGAGTTCCGCAGCCTGGACGCTCAGTCCTCCTCGGGCGGCGCGAAGCGGGCCAGCGCGTCGACGGAGGGCACGGTGTAGTAGGCGCCCGTCACCGGCCGGGTGTAGCGGGTCAGCGCGTCGCGCACGCCGTCGCCCACCCCGGCCATCCGCCGCAGCATCTCCTCCAGCCGCCACTGGTCGCGGCTGAAGCCCACGAACGCGGTGCCGTGGTGCGCCACCCCGCCGAAGGCCACGTTGCGGCGGAAGATCGGCAGCTCCTCGCGTTCTCCCTCACCTCGGTCGACCTCGAGCGCGGTGCGGGCCACGTGGCTGTCGGGGGGCTTGGTGGCGTCGTCCAGCTCCACGCTGTCGGGCTTGGTGCGCCCCATGACCAGCTCCTGCGCCTGCGTGGAGAGGCCCTCCCAGGCGTCGCCGTCGTGGTCCCACATCTGGACCAGCACCACGCTGCTGCCCGCGCCCGGCTCGCCCGCGGGCACGAGCGCCACCTCCGGCGCCTCCAGCAGCGACGGGTTCTCGGTGCCGTCGATGAAGCCGGTGAGGTCACGGTCGTGGCGGTACAGCCACCCGGTCATCTCCCGGCGCAGGCGCGCCACCGGCGCGAGGCCCGCCACGACGGCGCGCCCGTTGTCGAACACGGCCGTGCGGTCGCCGCCCGCCACCCACAGCCACGCGTCGTGCTGCGTGGCGGGCATCGTCCAGCCGTCCGCACCGACGAGGGGCTCGTCGAATCCGCGGGCCGACGCGGGCACGTCGGCCGGGTCGGCGACCCGGGCCCACAGCTGCGGCCGGAACCCGACGACGAGGTTCACCCCGCCGGTGGTCGACAGCGGGCCGACGAGCCCCGCCGCCGCAGCGACGAGGTCCACCGGCTCGGCGCCGGGCGCGAGGTCGAACTCCAGGTAGCCGTGCTCCGGGGTGCCCAGCGCGAAGATCCCCGGCTGCGCGTTCACGGCCGGACCCCCTGCGGGGCCACCCGGCGGATCGCTGTCATCGTGCTCTCCCTTCGTCCCGATCATCCTGGTCCGCGGGTTACGGTCTGCCCTCGTGACGTCCCCCGACCCCGTGCACCCGCTCGCCTGGCTCGAACCGCACGCAGCCCGCAGGCGTGCGCAGGGGCTGCGCCGCGAGCTGCGCCCGCGCACCCCGGACGAGCCGCTGCTCGACCTCGCAGGCAACGACTACCTCGGGCTCGCCTGCGACCCGCGGGTGGTCGAGGGGGGCGTGCGGGCGCTGCGGACCTGGGGGGCGGGCTCCACCGGCTCGCGGCTGGTGAGCGGCACCACCGCGCTGCACGCCGAACTGGAGGCGGAGCTCGCGGCGTTCTGCGGCACCGAGTCCGCGCTCGTGTTCTCCTCGGGGTACGCCGCCAACCTGGGCGTGGTCACGGCGCTCTCCGGCCGGGACACGCTCGTGGTGTCCGACGCGGCCAACCACGCCTCGCTCGTGGACGCCTCCCGCCTCTCCCGTGCGCACGTCGAGATCGTGCCCCACGACGACCCCGAGGCGGTGGACGCCGTGCTCGCCGCCCGCACGCAGCAGCGCGCGATCGTCGTCACCGAGAGCGTGAACAGCGTGGACGGCGGGCTCGCCCCGCTCGCGCGCCTCCATGAGGTCTGCCGCCGCCGCGGCGCGCTGCTCGTGGTGGACGAGGCACACGGGATCGGCGTGGTGGGCCCGGGCGGGCGCGGCCTGCTCGCGGACGCCGGGCTGGCCGGTGCCGACGACGTCGTGGTCACCGCCACCTTGTCCAAGTCGCTCGGGTCGCAGGGCGGGGCGGTGCTCGGGCCGGCCGCGGTCACCGCGCACCTGGTGGACACCGCCCGCACGTTCATCTTCGACACCGGGCTCGCGCCGTCGGCCGTCGGCGCGGCACGGGCGGCCCTCGACGTGCTGCGCGCCGAGCCGGACCGGCCCGCCGCCGTGCTGCGGGTCGCGGCCGCGCTCGCCGATGCCGCCGGGGTGCCCGCGCCGCCCTCCGCGGTGGTGGCCGTCGTGCTCGGTGAGCCCGACGTCGCCGTGGCCGCGGCGCGCCGGTGCGCCGAGCGGGGCCTGCGCGTCGGGTGCTTCCGTCCACCCTCGGTGCCCGAGGGCACCAGCCGCCTGCGGCTCACCGCGCGGGCCACCATCACCGACGCGCAGCTCGCGCACGTCCGGGCCGTGCTGGCCGACGTGCTCGCACCGGTCACCGCATGATCCTGGTCGTCACCGGTACGGGGACCGATGTCGGCAAGACCGTCGTCACGGCGGCCGTCGCCGCGCTGGCCGCGGCCGGCGGCGCGCGGGTGGCCGTGCTGAAGCCCGCGCAGACCGGCGTCGGCCCGGACGAGCCCGGCGACCTCGCCGACGTCACCCGGCTCGTCCCGGGGGTCGCGACCCGCGAGCTGGGGCGCTTCCCCGACCCGCTCGCCCCGGCCACGGCGGCGCGCCGGGCCGGCGCGGCACCGGTCTGCGCCGCCGCCGCCGCCGCGGCAGCGCGGGAACTCGAGGCCGACGCCGACCTCGTGCTCGTCGAAGGGGCGGGCGGGCTGCTGGTGCGGTTCACCGACGACGGCGACACCCTTGCCGACGTCGCCGCGGCGCTGCGCGCGCCGGTGCTCGTCGTGACGGCCGCGGGCCTGGGCACGCTCAACACCTCCGAGCTGACCGCCGAGGCGCTGGCCCGACGCGGGCTGGACTGCCTCGGCTTCGTGGTCGGCAGCTGGCCCGCCGAGCCCGGTCTCGCGGAGCGCTGCAACCTCCACGACCTGCCCGTCGTCACCGGGGCCCGGCTGCTCGGCGCTGTGCCGGAGGGGGCGGGCGCGCTCGCGCCCGGAGAGTTCGTCACGGTCGCGCGTCACAGTCTGGCGGCCGAACTGGGCGGCGGGTGGCAGACTCCCGACGCGTGACGACGACGCAGTTCTCCATCCTCGACATCGCCCGCGCCCAGGTCCTGGAGGAGGGCGTCGGCCTCACGCAGGAGCAGGCGCTCGAGGTGCTGGGGCTCCCCGACGACGCGCTCGAACCCCTGCTCGAGCTGGCCCACGAGGTGCGGATGCGCTGGTGCGGGCCGGAGGTCGAGGTCGAGGGGATCATCTCGCTCAAGACCGGCGGCTGCCCCGAGGACTGCCACTTCTGCTCGCAGTCGGGCCTGTTCGACTCGCCGGTGCGCTCGGCGTGGCTGGACGTGCCGTCGCTGGTGGAGGCGGCCAAGCAGACCGCGAAGACCGGGGCCACCGAGTTCTGCATCGTCGCGGCCGTCCGCGGCCCCAACGAGCGGCTGATGGCGCAGGTGGCGGCCGGCATCGCCGCCATCAAGGACGAGGTCGACATCAACATCGCCTGCTCGCTCGGCATGCTCACGCCCGAGCAGGTCGAGCAACTCGCGGCCATGGGCGTGCACCGCTACAACCACAACCTCGAGACCGCCCGCTCACACTTCCCGAACGTCGTCACCACGCACACGTGGGAGGAGCGCTGGGAGACGCTGCGGCTCGTGCGCGAGGCCGGCATGGAGGTCTGCTGCGGCGGGATCCTCGGCATGGGGGAGACCGTGGAGCAGCGCGCGGAGTTCGCCGCCCAGCTCGCCGCGCTCACCCCGGACGAGGTGCCGCTGAACTTCCTGAACCCGCGCCCGGGCACGCCCTTCGGCGACCTGGAGCCCCTCGACGCGCGCGACGCGCTGCGCGCGGTGGCCGCCTTCCGGCTGGCCCTGCCCCGCACCGTGCTGCGGTTCGCGGGCGGGCGGGAGATCACCCTCGGCGACCTCGGCGCGCGGCAGGGCCTGCTCGGCGGGATCAACGCCGTGATCGTCGGGAACTACCTCACCACGCTCGGCCGCCCTGCGGAGTCGGACATCGATCTGCTCGGCGAGCTGCAGATGCCGATCAAGGCACTGAACGAGACGATCTGAGCCGTGTTCTGCGACCAGTGCGGGAAGCCCGCGGCGGAGGGTGAGCACGCGCGGTGCGCCGACCGGCGCACGCTCGAACCTCCGCGGTTCTGCGTCGACTGCGCCCGGCGCATGGTGGTGCAGGTGACGCCCACCGGCTGGACGGCCCGCTGCAGCCGGCACGGGGAGCTCGCGAGCAGCTCGCGCACACCGCGACGGCGCACGACCGTGCGGGAATTCCAGGAGATGGCACGCGAGCTGCCGCCGATCGACGTGGAGCAGTGGCGCCGTGATCGTGAGGCGGACGACGCGATCTTCGGCGACGACCGGCTCGACCACTGAGTGACCGGCGTCGGCACGCTCGTCGACGTCGGCACGCCCGGCGACGTGGCCTCAGTTGACGCTGTGGTCCACCGCGTAGGTCGTGATGGGGGCGGGCACGGCCCCGAGCTCGGAGAGCAGCCCGGTCTCGCGGGCCAGCAGCGCGCGCACGAGGCGCAGCCGCTCGACCGGTGAGGTGAGCTCCAGCAGCCGCTGGCGGTCGGCGATGGGGAGCAGGCAGTCGGAGGCGAGGACGTGCGGCAGCTGGCCCGGCTCGACGTCGGCCTCCGGCTCGGCCCACTCGCCCGCCTTCCACGCCGCGGCGCAGTAGCGGCGGTGGGCCGCGCGGGCGGCGGCGGACAGCATGCGGACGACCTCGGCCGCCGCGGCGTCGCCCTCCGGGGCGTCGGGCAGCGGCTCGATCGAGCCCACCAGGTAGGGCTTCGAGTCGGCGTCCAGGTCGATCAGCCGGAACCGGCGCGCGCCGCGCGTGACGAGGTCGAAGCGGCCGTCGGGCAGCCGCTGGACGTCGCGCAGCACCGCGGTGCAGCCCACGGTGTGCAGCCCGGCGATGCCGTCGTCGTCGGGCGCCCAGCCCTCGCGGACCGCGACCACCCCGAACTCGCGGTCCGGCACCGCGCCCGTGACGAGGTCGACGGTGAGCTGCCGGTACCGAGGTTCGAAGACGTGCAGTGGCAGCGTGGCTCCAGGGAGTAACACCGTGTTCAGGGGGAACAGCGGGAGCGTCTCGGCCACGCCGTTACGGTACGGCGCCGCGGGTTCCTTCGCCGGGTGATCCGCTGGGAGCTCTCAGCACCGCCGAGGCGTCGGTGACGCGCAGGGTGCGGTCGGTGAAGCGGAACAGTGCCGCCGGACGTCCCCCCGCGGGCCCGGGTGGGGCCACCGCGCCGGTGGGTTCGAGCACGGCGCGGCGGGTGAGCACGCGCTGGAGGTTGGTGGCCGAGACGGGGTGGCCGAGTGCGGCGACGTACAGGTCGCGCAGCGCCGAGATCGTGAACTCGCGTGGCGCGAGCGCGAACCCGAGGTTGGTGTAGGAGAGCTTCGCGCGCAGGCGGTCGCGGGCCGCGGCGACGATGTCGGCGTGGTCGAACGCCGCGTTCGCGAGCACCGGTGCGGGCGCGGCGAGGACGTGCCAGTGCGTGTCCGGGGGCACCGCGGGGTCGGCGTCGGAGGGCACGAGGCCGAGGAACGCGGTGGCGATCCGGCGCACGCCGGGCACGCGGTCCGGCCGGCTGAACACGCCGAGCTGCTCGACGTGGGTGACCTCGCGCAGGTCGACCTTCTCCGCGAGCTGGCGGCGCACCGACTGCTCGACGTCCTCGTCGTCGCCGAGGAGCCCGCCGGGGAGTGCCCAGCGGCCCGAGTCGGGCGGGAGCGCCCGCTGCCAGGCGAGCACCTGGAGGGTGCCGCCCCGGATCTGGAGCACGGCGGCGAGCACCTCGTGTTCGGTCGGGCTCGCCATGATTCGGATCGTAGGGTGTCGGCCCCGGCACCCGGCGTGAACGCCGGGTTGCGCCGGGGTGAGGTCCCGGTCACGAGCAGGGTTCGCCGCGCCGTTCGCCTGTTACGATCCATCCTGTTTCCGACTCATAGTCGAAAACCAGGAGGGGTCATGACCGCAAGCCCGATGCTCGCCGGGGACCGACCCTGCGAGCCGCTCGAACCCGGATGGGCGGACGAGGTGCGCGCGCTGGCCCGCCGCCGCGACGCCGTGCTGCTCGCGCACAACTACCAGCTGCCGGAGATCCAGGACGTCGCCGACCACACCGGCGACTCGCTGGCGCTCTCGCGGATCGCCGCCGAGTCGCAGGCCTCGACGATCGTGTTCTGCGGCGTGCACTTCATGGCGGAGACCGCGAAGATCCTCAGCCCGGACAAGACCGTGCTGATCCCGGACGCCGCCGCTGGGTGCTCCCTTGCCGACTCGATCACCGTCGACCAGCTGCGGGCCTGGAAGGCGGAACACGCCGACGCTGTGGTCGTCTCCTACGTGAACACCACCGCCGCGGTCAAGGCGGAGACCGACATCTGCTGCACCTCCTCCAACGCGGTCGAGGTCGTGGCCTCGATCCCGGAGGAACGGGAGGTGCTGTTCCTGCCCGACCAGTTCCTCGGCGCGCACGTCCGCCGCGTCCTGGGCCGGGAGAACATGCACGTCTGGGCCGGGGAGTGCCACGTGCACGCCGGCATCAACGGCGCCACCCTCACCGCGCAGGCGCAGGCCAACCCGGACGCCGAGCTCTTCGTCCACCCGGAGTGCGGCTGCGCCACCTCCGCGCTCTACCTCGCCGGCTCGGGCGCGGTGCCCGCCGACCGGGTCAAGATCCTCTCGACCGGCGGGATGCTGGACGCCGCCCGCGAGTCGCGCGCCTCGTCGGTGCTCGTCGCCACCGAGGTGGGCATGCTGCACCAGCTCCGGCGGGCCGCGCCCGAGATCGACTTCCGCGCGGTGAACGACCGCGCGTCCTGCCGCTACATGAAGATGATCACGCCGGAGAAGCTGCTGCGCGCGCTGCGCGAGGGCCGCGACGAGGTGCACGTCGACCCCGAACTCGCCGCCCGCGGCCGCGCCGCCGTCCAGCGGATGATCGAGATCGGGAAGCCCGGAGGTGGCGAGTGAGCGCGCTCTGGGAGGCACGGGCCGACCTCGTCGTCGTCGGGTCCGGGGTCGCCGGGCTCACCGCGGCGCTCGACGCCGCCGAGCTCGGCCTGCGCGTCGTCGTCGTCACCAAGGAGGACGTCGACTCCGGCTCCACCCGCTACGCGCAGGGCGGCGTCGCCGTGGTGCTGGGCGACGTGGCGGGCGACAGCGTCGACGCGCACGTGGCCGACACGCTCACCGCGGGTGCAGGCCTGTCCGATCCGGTCGCCGTGGCCGCGATCCTCGAGGAGGGACCCGCCGCGGTGGCGCGGCTGCGGGCCCGCGGGGCCGCCTTCGACCTCGCGCCCGACGGCAGGCCGCAGCGGGCGCGCGAGGGCGGCCACTCGGCGTTCCGGGTGGTGCACGCGGGCGGCGACGCCACCGGGGCCGAGGTCGAGCGCGCCCTCGTCGTCGCGGCCACCGACCGGCGGCTCCCGCTGCTCGCCGGCCACGTCGCCACCGACGTGCTGCGCGACGAGGCCGGGGCCGTCGCGGGCCTCGCCTTGCTCGACGACGCGGGTCGGCCCGGGGTGCTGCGCGCGCCCGCGGTGCTCCTGGCCAGCGGCGGCTACGGGCAGCTGTACGCGAGCACCACCAACCCGGCCACCGCCACCGGCGACGGCGTGGCGCTCGCGCTGCGCGCGGGCGCTGCCGCGGCCGACCTGGAATTCGTGCAGTTCCACCCCACGGTCCTCTACACCGGGCCGGCGGTGGGGCAACGCCCGCTCGTCACCGAGGCCGTGCGGGGGGAGGGCGCGGTGCTGCTCGACCGGGCCGGCCGCCGGTTCATGACCGGCGTGCACCCGCTCGCCGACCTCGCCCCGCGCGACGTCGTGGCCGCGGCCATCACCCGCACCCTCGCCGCCACCGGCGCCGACTGCGTGCACCTCGACGCCACGTCGATCACCGGCTTCGCCCGCCGGTTCCCCACCGTGCACGCCGCGTGCCGCGAGGCCGGGATCGACCCGGCGCGCGAGCCCATCCCGGTCACGCCCGCCGCCCACTACGCGTGCGGCGGCGTGGTCACCGACCTGCACGGGCGCACCGGCGTCCCCGGCCTCTACGCCGCGGGCGAGGTGGCCCGCACGGGGCTGCACGGCGCCAACCGCCTCGCGTCAAACTCGCTGCTCGAGGGGCTCGTGCTCGGGGCCAGGGCGGCCCGCGCCGCCGCGGCCGACCGGGAGGCGCTCCGGCCGGCGGCGGGGGAACCGCTCGCCGCGTCGCCCGCCGTGCCGCTCGCGCCCCGCGACGTCGTGCAGCGCGCGATGACCGCCGCGGCGGGGATCGGCCGCGACGCCGCGGGACTCGCCGCCGCGTCCGACCGGATCGAGTGCGCCACCGCGGTGGCGGTGCCCACGGGCCGCGCCGGCGTCGAGGACGCCGCGCTCACCCTGCTCGCCCAGGCCGTGCTCGCCGCGGCGGGCAACCGCACCGAGACCCGCGGCTGCCACGTGCGCACCGACTTCCCCGAGCGCGACGACCGCTGGCAGCGCGCCGGCCTGGAGATCACCCTCGACGCGACCGGACAGCCGGTCGTGCGGACCGGAACGGCGGTGGCGGCATGACCAGGACCCTGCTCGGACCCGACCTCGCCGACCTGCGGCGGGTCGTGGCCACCGCCCTGGAGGAGGACCTGCGCTACGGCCCGGACGCCACCACCGCGGCCACCGTGCCCGCCGACGCCGTGGCCGTGGCCGTCTTCGCCGCCCGCGAGCCGGGCGTGCTGGCCGGCCTGCCCGCGGTGCGCGCCGTGCTCGACGCGGTGGTGGCCGACCACGAGGTGCTCGACTCCCGCGCCGACGGCGACCGGCTCGCCGCGGGCGAAGCCGCGCTGACCGTCCGCGCCCCGGTGCGCGGGCTGCTCACCGCCGAACGCACCGCGCTCAACCTGCTCTGCCACCTCTCCGGCGTCGCCACCGCGACCGCGGCGTGGGTGGACGCGGTGGCCGGCACCGGCGCCCGCATCCGCGACACCCGCAAGACCCTGCCCGGCCTGCGGCTCCTGGAGAAGTACGCCGTGCGCTGCGGCGGCGGCGTCAACCACCGGCTCGGCCTCGGCGACGCCGTCCTGATCAAGGACAACCACGTGGCCGCCGCCGGCTCGGTGGGCGCCGCGCTCGCCGCCGCCCGGGCGGCCGCGCCCGACCTCCCCTACGAGGTGGAGGTCGACACCCTCGAGCAGCTCGACGAGGTGCTCGAGCTCGGGGCCGAGCTGGTGCTGCTGGACAACTTCGACGTCGAGCGCACGCGCGAGGCCGTGCGGCGGCGGGGGGAGCGGCCGACGCTGCTGGAGTCATCCGGCGGGCTGGCGCTGGCCAACGCCCGCGCCTACGCCGAGACGGGGGTGGACTACCTGTCGGTCGGCGCGCTCACGCACTCCGTGCGCGCGCTGGACCTGGGCTTGGACCTGCAGGCCGGCTGAGGGCGCGGCCGGGGCTCCGGGGAAGTTCAGGAAAGCCACATTCAGGGCCTGTAGAGCCCTGAATGTGGCTTTCCTGAACCTGCGGAGCTGCGCTCAGATCGTCAGCACGATCTTGCCCGGCACCTCGCCCGCCTCCTGCCTCCGCTGCGCCTCCGCGGCCTCGGCGAGCGGGAGGGCGGCGCCGACGTCGAGCTCCAGGCGGCCCTCGTCGACCCAGCCGGCCAGCCGGGTCAGGTGCTCGCGGTCGGGTCGCACGAACAGGTACTGCCCGCCCATCTCGAGCACGCGCGGATCGACGATCGAGGTGATCCGGAAGCGGTCGCGCACCAGCTCCGGGCTGTCGTCGAGGGCCTGGCCGCCTGCGAGGTCGAGCACGGCGTCCACGCCGCCGGGACTCAGCGCCCGCACGCGGTCGACGAGGCCGTCGCCGTACGTCACCGGGGTGGCGCCCAGCTCGCGCAGCCGTTCGTGGTTGCGCTCACCGGCCGTCCCGATCACCTCGGCGCCGAGGACGCGCGCGATCTGCACCGCCATCCGCCCGACGCCGCCGGACGCGGCGTGCACGAGCACGGTCTCGCCGGGCCGCACCTCGAGTCGCTCGACGAGTGCCTGGTAGGCGGTGAGGCCGGCCAGCGGGAGCGCCCCCGCCTGCTCCCACGTGGCCGCCGACGGCGAAGGGCCCACCGTGCGCAGCGGCGCAGCCACCAGCTCGGCGTAGGTCCCCCACTGCAGGTGGTCCTGGCGGTTGTAGGCGATCACCTCCTCGCCCGGCCGCACCCCCGTCACCGCGGGACCGACCCGCTCGACGACCCCGGCGACGTCCCAGCCCGGGATCACCGGGAAGTCCGCCGGGATGAGGGCGTCGAGCCCGCCCCGGCGGGCCTTCCAGTCCACCGGGTTGATCGAGGCCGCCTTCGCGCGGATCAGCACCCAGTCCGGGCCGACCTTCGGTTCGGGGAGCTCCATGGGCTCGAGCACCTCCGGGCCGCCGTACCGCCGGTACGCCATCGCCTTCATGACGCCTACGTACCCGACCGGCGCGCCACGGAACGTGCAGCCCCGGCGGGGAGTTCAGGAAAGCCACTTTCAAGGCCTCTACGGCCCTGAATGTGGCTTTCCTGAACTTCGGAGGCGGCTCAGCCGCAGCGCTCGGGATGCCGGTCGCGTAGCCGGACGTGCGCGCGCGCACGTCGGCACGGCCCGGTAGCGGCGCCGGATTACGCTGGTACCCATGCTTCGGCGACTCGACCTGCGTGGTGCACCCCTGCCCCGGACCGCTTCGCTGCGCTCCCTGCTGCCGCGGGCCGAGCAGGACGTCGACGCGGCGCTGCACCAGGTGCGGCCGATCGTCGACGCGGTGCGCGAGCGCGGGGCGGAGGCCGCGTTGGAGTTCGCGGAGCGGTTCGAGCGGGTGCGCCCGAGCGCCGTGCGGGTGCCGGCGCAGACGCTCCAGGGTGCGCTGGCCGCGCTCGACCCGGCCGTGCGGGCGGCCCTGGAGACGTCGATCGAGCGGGCCCGCCTCGTGCACGCCGACCAGCGGCGCAGCGACATCGTCACCCGGGTGTCGCCGGGCGGCACGGTCACGGAGCGGTTCCTGCCGGTGCAGCGGGTGGGCCTCTACGCCCCGGGCGGGCTGGCGGTCTACCCGTCGAGCGTGGTGATGAACGTGGTGCCCGCGCAGGCCGCGGGTGTCGAGTCGATCGTGCTGGCCTCGCCGCCGCAGGCCGAGCACGGCGGCCTGCCCCACCCCACGGTGCTGGCGGCGGCCGCGCTGCTGGGCGTCGAGGAGGTGTGGGCCGTCGGGGGCGCGCAGGCCGTCGCGTTGCTCGCGTACGGCGGCACCGACACCGACGGCGCCGAGCTGGAGCCGGTGGACATGGTCACCGGGCCCGGCAACATCTACGTCACGGCCGCCAAGCGGCTGCTGCGCGGCCTGATCGGGATCGACGCCGAGGCCGGGCCCACCGAGATCGCCGTGCTCGCCGACGACACCGCCGACCCCGCCCACGTCGCCGTCGACCTGATCAGCCAGGCCGAGCACGACACGGCCGCGGCGTCGGTGCTGGTCACCACGTCCGAGGAGCTCGTCGAGGCGGTGGAGCGGGAGCTCGAGGTGCGCGTCGGGGCCACCAAGCACAGCGAGCGCATCCGCACCGCGCTCACCGGGCCGCAGTCGGGCGCCGTGCTCGTCGACGACATCGACGCCGGGCTCGCCGTGGTCGACGCGTACGCCGCCGAGCACCTGGAGATCCAGACCCGCGACGCGCGGGACACCGCCCTGCGCGTCCGCAACGCGGGCGCGATCTTCGTGGGCCCGTACGCCCCGGTGTCGCTGGGCGACTACTGCGCCGGTTCCAACCACGTGCTGCCCACCGGCGGCTGCGCGCACCACTCCGCGGGCCTGTCGGTGCAGACGTTCCTGAAGGGCGTGCACGTGGTCGAGTACTCGGAGGAGGCGCTGCGGGAGGTGGCCGACCAGGTGGTCACGCTCGCCGGGGCGGAGGACCTGCCTGCGCACGGCGAGGCGGTCTCGGCGAGGTTCGCCCGATGACGGCGGTGCAGAACGACGTGGTCGGCGGTGGGGTCTCCCTCGACGACCTGCCGCTGCGCGAGGACCTGCGCGGCCGCAGCCCGTACGGCGCGCCGCAGCTGGACGTGCCGGTGCGGCTCAACACCAACGAGAACCCCTACCCGCCGCCGCCCGAGCTCGTCGCTGACATCACCAGGGCCGTGCACACGGCCGCCGAGGAGCTGCACCGCTACCCGGACCGCAACGCGGTGGGGCTGCGCACCGACCTCGCCGCGTACCTGAGCGGCTCCACCGGGGTGCCGCTCACCTGCGCGAACGTGTGGGCCGCCAACGGTTCCAACGAGGTACTGCAGCAGCTGATGCAGGCGTTCGGCGGGCCGGGGCGGGTCGCGGTCGGGTTCGAGCCGTCCTACTCCATGCACCCGATCATCGCGGCGGGCACGCGCACGGAGTGGCTGCCCGCGCCGCGGCGGTCGGACTTCTCGCTCGACGTCCGCGAGGCCGCATCGGTGCTGCGTGAGCACAGCCCGGACCTGACGTTCCTGACCAGCCCCAACAACCCCACCGGGCAGAGCATCGAGCCCGACGAGCTCGCGCTGCTCGTCGACGCCGCGCCGGGGATGGTGGTGGTCGACGAGGCGTACGCCGAGTTCTCCGACCGGTCCAGCGCGATCTCGCTGCTCGCCACCCACGGCCACAAGCTCGTGGTCTGCCGCACGATGAGCAAGGCGTTCGCGTTCGCGGGAGGGCGCCTGGGCTACCTCGCGGCCGCGCCCGCCGTGGTCGACGCGCTGCAGCTGGTTCGGCTGCCCTACCACCTGTCGGCGCTCACGCAGGCCGCGGCGCGCGCGGCGCTGCGGCACGCCGACGCCACGCTCGGCTCGGTTGCGCTGCTGCGGGCCGAACGCGACCGCGTGGTGCCCGCACTGGCCGCCGCCGGCTACTCGGTGGTGCCGAGCGACTCCAACTTCGTGCTGTTCGGCCGCTTCGCCGACGCGCCGCGCGCGTGGCGGGCCTTCCTCGACCGCGGAGTGCTGATCCGCGACGTCGGGATCCCGGAACACCTGCGTGTCACGATCGGCACGCCGGAGGAGAACGACGCGTTCCTGCAGATCGCAGCGGACGTGGTTGAGCAGGAGCTGAGCCGATGACCCGAGTCGGGCGCGTGGAGCGGATCACCAAGGAGTCGAAGGTGCTCGTCGAGATCGACCTCGACGGCACCGGCACCACCGAGATCGCCACGGGCGTGCCGTTCTACGACCACATGCTCGACGCCTTCGGCAAGCACGGGGCGTTCGACCTCACGGTGCGCGCCGAGGGCGACGTCGAGGTCGACGTGCACCACACCGTCGAGGACGTCGCGATCGTGCTCGGGCAGGCGCTCCGGCAGGCGCTGGGGGAGAAGAAGGGCATCCGCCGCTTCGGCGACGCCTGGATCCCGATGGACGAGGCGCTCGCCCAGGCCGTCGTCGACGTATCGGGCCGCCCGTACACGGTGCACACCGGCGAGCCGGACGTCATGCAGGGCTTCGTGGTGGGCGGGCACTACCCCACGGTGCTCAACCGGCACGTGTTCGAGTCGCTCGCGTTCCACGGCCACCTCGCGCTGCACGTGCGCGTCGCCGACGGGCGCGACCCGCACCACGTCACCGAGGCCGAGTTCAAGGCGATCGCGCGGGCGCTGCGGGCCGCCGTGGAGCCGGACACCCGGATCACCGGGATCGCGTCGACGAAGGGCACGCTCTGAGCGAGGCAGCAGGTCTCCCCGGCGACAACCACGTCCACACCGAGTGGTCCTGGGACGCCGTCGAGGGCGCGATGGACGCCACGTGCGCCCGGGCGGAGCAGCTGCGGCTGCCGTCGGTGGCGTTCACCGAGCACGCCGACCTGACGCCGTGGGTGGTGCGGCCCGGCGACACGATGTCGGAGGTGCTGGAGCGCTGGCTGGGCCCGGACGGGCGGGTGGCGCCGCGGCCGCTCGACGTCGAGGGCTACCTGGATTGCCTGGAGCGCTGCCGCGCGCGGTACCCGGGGCTGCAGGTGCTGTCGGGGGTGGAGCTGTCGGAGCCGCACTGGCACCCGGAGGAGACGGCGGCCCTGCTGGCGCGGGGCCGGTTCCACCGGGTCCTCGGGTCGGTGCACTCGGTGGGCGGGCGGGCCGAGCCGCGCCTGGTCGACCACGCGATGCGCGACACCGCGGCCGCCGACGTCGTGCGCGCCTACCTGGCGGAGGCCGCGGCGATGGCCGCCTCGGACGCCCCGTTCGCGGTGCTCGCCCACATCGACTACCCGGTGCGGCACTGGCCTCGCCGCGCCCGCCCGTTCCGGCCGGCCGACTTCGCCGAGGAGTTCCGTGAGGTCCTCAGGGTGCTCGCGGCGGGCGGCCGGGCACTGGAGATCAACACCAAGGTGCCGCTCGCGCCCGAGCTGGTGCGGTGGTGGGCCGACGCCGGGGGTGACGCGGTCTCGTTCGGCAGCGACGCCCACCGCCCCCGCGACCTGGCCAACGGCTTCGCGGATGCGGCGCGGGTGGCGCGCGACTGCGGCTTCCGGCCGGGCGGCGACCCGGTGCAGCTCTGGTCCCGCTCGCCGGGTTCAGGAACGCCACGTTCCTGAACCTGCAGGACAGGAACGTGGCGTTCCTGAACCGGGGGCGGGCACGCCGTACCCTGGACGGCGTGTCGAGGATCGTCGTGCTGGACTACGGATCGGGCAACCTGCGCTCCGCGGAGCGTGCGCTGCAGCGCGTGGGTGCCGACGTCACGGTCACGGCTGATCCGCATGCCGCGCTGGAGGCCGACGGGCTCGTCGTCCCCGGGGTGGGTGCCTTCGCCGCCTGCATGGCCGGGCTGAAGGCGGTCGACGGCCCGCGCCTGATCGAGCGCCGCCTCGCGGGCGGGCGCCCGGTGCTGGGCATCTGCGTGGGCATGCAGGTGCTCTTCGACCTGGGCGTGGAGTGGGGCGAGCGCACCGAGGGGTGCGGGCAGTGGCCGGGCACGGTGGAGCAGATCAAGGCCGACGTGCTCCCGCACATGGGCTGGAACACCGTGCGCGCCCCGGCCGGCACCACCCTGTTCGCCGGGCTCGACGCCGACGCGCGCTTCTACTTCGTGCACTCGTTCGGCGTGCGGCGCTGGGAGCTCGACGAGTCGGACGTGCTGAAGCCACCGCTCGTCACCTGGGCCCACCACGGGGAGGACTTCGTGGCGGCGGTCGAGAACGGCGCGCTCGCGGCCACCCAGTTCCACCCGGAGAAGTCCGGCGACGCGGGCGCCACGGTGCTGCGCAACTGGCTGCGCGACGTCGTCGGGTAGCCGTCCGCATCGGACGAACGGCACCCTTGTCCGATAGGTACGTACGGGTGTGCCGCTCGTCCAGCGCGAACGCTCCGCTGCCCGCCGCGCCGCGAAACTCCCTGCGTACGCTCTGTAGGCTCTACCTGTGAGTTTCACGCTGCTTCCCGCCGTCGACGTCGCCGACGGCCAGGCCGTCCGGCTGGTGCAGGGCGAGGCCGGCACCGAGACCGGTTACGGCGCCCCCCGCGAGGCGGCGCTGCAGTGGCAGCGCGACGGCGCCGAGTGGATCCACCTGGTCGACCTCGACGCCGCGTTCGGGCGGGGCTCCAACGCCGAGCTGCTGGCCGGGGTGGTCGGCGAGCTCGACGTGGCGGTGGAGCTGTCGGGCGGCATCCGCGACGACGCCTCGTTGGAGCGGGCGCTGTCCACGGGCTGCGCGCGGGTGAACCTGGGCACCGCCGCGCTGGAGAACCCCGAGTGGTGCGCGCGGGCCATCGCGGCCCACGGCGAGCGCATCGCGGTGGGGCTGGACGTGCGGATCGTCGACGGGGAGCACCGGCTCGCCGCCCGCGGCTGGACCCGCGACGGCGGCGACCTCTGGGAGGTCCTGGAGCGGCTCGACCGCGACGGCTGCGCGCGCTACGTCGTCACCGACGTGAGCAAGGACGGCACCCTGCGCGGGCCCAACCTCGACCTGCTGCGTTCGGTCGCCGAGGCCACGAAGGCCCCGGTCATCGCCTCGGGCGGCATCGCGGAGGTGGCCGACCTCGTGGCGCTGGCCGAGCTGGCGGCCTCCGGCGTGGGCATCGAGGGCTCGATCGTGGGCAAGGCGCTCTACGCGGGCCGGTTCACCCTCCCCGAGGCCCTCGAGGCGGTGCGGGCGGTGCGCCCGGCAGGCCGGGCGGCCGGCTGATGGGGGTCGCGGTTCGGGTCATCCCGTGCCTGGACGTCGACGCCGGGCGGGTGGTGAAGGGCGTCAACTTCGTCGACCTGCGCGACGCGGGCGACCCGGTGGAGATGGCCCGCGTCTACGACGCCGAGGGTGCCGACGAGCTCACTTTCCTGGACGTCACGGCGTCCTCGGGCGGGCGGGCCACCATGCTCGACGTGGTGCGGCGCACCGCGGAGCAGGTGTTCATCCCGCTCACGGTGGGCGGGGGCGTGCGCTCCACCGAGGACGTCGACACGCTGCTGCGGGCGGGCGCCGACAAGGTCGGCATCAACACCGCCGCGATCCAGCGCCCCGAGCTGCTGCACGAGGCGAGCCGCCGGTTCGGTGCGCAGTGCATCGTGCTGTCGGTCGACGCGCGGAAGGTGCCGGAGGGCGGCGCGCCCACGCCGTCGGGCTGGGAGGTCACCACCCACGGTGGGCGCCGCGGCACCGGGATCGACGCCGTGGCGTGGGCGGCGCGGGGGCAGGAGCTCGGGGTGGGCGAGATCCTGCTCAACTCGATGGACGCCGACGGCACGCGTGCCGGGTTCGACCTGGAGATGATCGCCGCGGTCCGCGCGGTGGTGGACGTCCCGGTGATCGCGAGCGGGGGCGCGGGCGCGGTGGAACACTTCCCGCCCGCGATCCGCGCCGGCGCCGACGCGGTGCTCGCCGCGAGCGTCTTCCACTTCGGGCAGCTGCGGATCAAGGACGTCAAGGACGGCCTGCGCGCCGCGGACGTGGAGGTCAGGTGAACCGCGTGGCGGAGTCGGCGCTGGACCCGGCGATCGCCGCCCGGCTCAAGCGCACCCTCGACGGCCTGGTGTGCGCGGTGGTGCAGGAGCGCGGCAGCGGCGACGTGCTGATGGTGGCGTGGATGGACGACGAGGCGCTGCACCGCACGCTCACCACCGGCCGCGCCACGTACTGGTCGCGGTCGCGGGAGGAGTACTGGGTCAAGGGCGAGACCTCGGGCCACGTGCAGCAGGTGCACGAGGTGCGCCTCGACTGCGACGGCGACGCCCTGCTCGTCGTGGTCGACCAGACCGGCCCGGCGTGCCACACGGGCACCCACAGCTGCTTCGACGCCGACGTCCTGCGTGCCGCCGACGGCTGATCCACCGGTGGTTCTAGGGTCGGGCGGGTGACTGAGGAGCTCTTCGCCACCGACGCCTACCTCCGCTCCTTCGAGGCCGCGATCACCGACGTCGACCGGGAGGGCGGTCGCGTGGCGCTGGCGCGCACCGCGTTCTACCCCGGGGGCGGCGGGCAGCCGCACGACCTCGGCACCCTCGACTGGAGCGGCGGGCCCGTGGCCGTCACGAAGGTGAAGCGGGAGGCGGGCCGCATCTGGCACTGGGTGGACGCCCCCGAGCTGCCGGGTGCGGGCACCGGGCTCGCGGGGGAGATCGACTGGTCGCGCCGGCACCTCCTGATGCGCACGCACACGGCGTTGCACGTGCTGTGCGGCGTGGTGTGGTCGGAGTTCGCGATCCCGGTGACCGGCGGCAACATGGAGCCCGGTGCGGGGCGGCTGGACTTCCCGCTCGAGTCGATCTCGGCCGAGCTGGGCAAGCGGCTCGAGACGCGGATCAACGCGGAGCTGGCGGCGGCCCGGGCGGTGGTGGTCGAGTTCCTCGGGCGCGACGCCGCCGACGCCGACCCGGCGCTGATCCGCACCGCCGCGAACCTCATCCCGCGCGAGATCGACCCGTTGCGCGTGATCGACATCATAGGCCTGGACAAGCAGGCCGACGGCGGCACGCACGTGTCGAGCACCGCCGAGGTGGGGGCGGTGCGCGTGACGGGTACCGAGTCGAAGGGCAAGGGCAACAAGCGGGTGCGCATCCAGGTGGTCGACGCGCCCGCGTGACGGCGCCGCGTCCCGGCCGCCCCCCTTGCGCGGCCGGGACGCGGTCCCCCCTCCGTCACCCCCGCCGGCTCTCCCCGGCGCCGACGAGGGCGATCATCCCGGCAAAGGCGAGGGCGAACCCGCCGAGCAGGCCGGTGACCTGCGCTGCGCCCGCGGCGGGGTCCGAGCCGCCCGAGAGCGCCGTGGTCGTCATGCGGACGGTCACCGTGTAGAGGCCCCACGCGAACATGGCGGCGCTGCCCGCCCAGGCCGCCGCGACGGCCGCCCAGCGTCCCGTCGGGCGGGCCCGCACGAGCGCCACCACCCCGGCGGCGCCGGCCACCGCGAGCGCGCCGCTCACCGACTCGACGCCGAGGGCCACCGCCGACCCGGACGCCAGCCCGGCCACGAGGTGCAGCAGGGCGCTCGCCGCGGCCATGACGCAGCCACCGGCCGTCACGACCCGCAGGAAGGGCACGAGGCCCGCCGCGGGGGGCGTGCTCGCGGTGACCACCCGGGACCACCTGCGGACGGAGTGCGCGGCGAACGCGGCGCACAGGAACACGCCCTGCCAGGCGAAACCGCCGTAGACGAGCGGCTGCAGCCACGGCTCGAACGCGGTGCTGTGCAGCCCCCCGGAGAGTGTCTCGACAGTGATCGCCGGCATGATCGACACGACCATCGGCACGAGGAACCCGGTGCCCACCCACACCGGCAGCAGCACCAGCCACACGGGGAGCCGGTCGCCCCACCGGTGGGTCAGCGCGAGGGCGAGCCCGATGACGACGAGGTCCATCGCGAACGTCACGGCGTTGGCCGCCACGATCGCGGGGTCGGCCAGGAAGCCCGGGTCGCGCACGCCCGCCGTGCCGCCCGCGAGCCAGCCGATCTTGAGCGTCAGGTACGGCAGCGTGCCCGCGGCGGCGAGCCAGCCGAGGGCCCGCACACCGCCCGGGGTCGCCGGCGCCGTCGTCGTGGAGTTCGCCGTCGTGAAGTTCATGGTCCCGACGATGGCGCCGCGCCCGGCCGTCCGGTTCCCGCGCCGGGACGAGATCGCTCCCCCCTGCGGGGGAGGGGCGTGCGCGGGCCGTTCTGCGACGATCGTCGCGTGCTCCGGCGTCTCACCGCCCCGCTCACCGACGGGCTGACCTACCGCCGGTTCGTGCACCTGCTGCTGGGTGCGGTGATCCTGCTGCCCTACCTCGCCCTCGTCGTGCTGATCGCCTCGACGATGACCAACGGCGGGCTCGACGTGCTCGGGTCGGTCGTGATCGTGGTGGTGGCGACGGGCATCGCGGTCGGGGTCACCCTCGTGCCGGGCGTGCGGACGCTCGCGATCACGGCCGCCCGCACGTTGCTGGGCGCCGAGGTGCCCGAGCCGGACCCGGCCTCGGTCGACTCGTGGCCCGGCCGGCGCCGGGCCGCGCTCTGGCTGCTGCTCAACGCCGCGGCGGGAGGGCTGGCCGCGCTGGTCACGCTGACCGTCGTTCCCACCACGATCGGGTTCCTCTTCGCCCCGTGGTTGGCGCTGCAACCGTTCCCGACGGGCGGGCGGGCGTGGTGGTTGCCGCTGGTCGCTGTGCTGCTGCCGGCCCTGCTGCTGCACGCCGCCAGGGCCGCCGGTGCGGCGCTGGCCCGGCTCGCGCCCCGGGTGCTGGGGCCGACCCCCACCGAGCGGATGGCGGCCGAGCTCGAGGCCGCGCACGCCGCCGAACGCGCGCTGGCCGAGCGCAACCGGCTCGCGCGCGAGCTGCACGACTCGGTGGGCCACGCGCTCACGGTCACGACGCTGCAGGCGGGCGCGGCGGCCCGGGTGCTGGAGAGCGACCCCGCGTTCGTCGCGAAGGCCCTCGACGCCATCGCCGAGGCGGGACGCACGGCGCTGGCGGACCTGGACCACGTGCTCGGGCTGCTGCGCGACGGCGAGGGGAACCGCAGCCCGATGCCGGACCTGGACGATCTGGACACCCTTGTGGACGGCGCGCGCTCGGCCGGGGTGGCGGTCGACCTCGACCGGGACGGCGCCACCGGGGCCGTGCCGCGCGCGGTGTCGCGCGAGGCCTACCGGATCGTGCAGGAGGCGCTCACGAACGCCCTGCGGCACGCCGGGCCGGTGCCGGTCACCGTCCACGTCGCGGTGGGGGAGGAGGCCGTGGCGCTGGAGATCACCAATCCGCTGGGCCCCGGGCCCGGGCGCACCGGCGGCGGCCGCGGGATCGCGGGCATGCGCGAGCGCGTCGGCGTGCTGCGCGGCGAGCTCACCTCGGGCCCCGAGGACGGGCGCTGGCGCGTCGCCGCGCGGCTGCCCTTCGGACGCGACAGGATGCTCGGGTGATCCGCGTGCTGCTGGTGGACGACGAGGAGCTGGTGCGCGCCGGGCTGCGGGCGATCCTCGACGCCGAGCGCGACATCGAGGTGGCAGGCGAGGCCTCCGACGGTGCGGAGGTGCCCGGGCTGGTGCAGCGGCTCGAGCCCGACGTCGTCCTGATGGACGTGCGGATGCCCGCGGTGGACGGGATCACCGCCACCCGGCACCTGGTCTCGCGGGGCAGCGACCGGCCGCGGGTGCTGGTGCTCACGACGTTCGGCAACGACGACCACGTCTACGACGCCCTGCAGGCCGGTGCCACCGGGTTCCTGCTCAAGCGGGCGCGTCCTGCGGAGATCGTGCAGGCGGTCCGCACGGTGGCTGAGGGCGAGTCGCTGCTGTTCCCCGCGGCGGTGCGCGATCTCGTCGCCACCCGCGGTCGATCGGGCGGTGACGCGCTGCGCGGCGCCGGCCTCACCGAGCGGGAGGGGGAGGTGCTGCGCCTCGTGGCGCGCGGGTTGTCCAACGCCGAGATCGCCCGTGAGCTCGTGGTCGGGGTGGAGACCGTGAAGACCCACGTGGGCAATGTGCTGGCCAAGCTCGGCGCGCGCGACCGCACCCAGGCGGTGGTGGCCGCCTACGAGTCCGGTTTCATCGACCCGCGGCGGCCCGTCTGAGATCACCCTTCCGCGGCTCGCGGTGATCAGGTTAGCCTCACCTCATGAGCGCGCTGGCGGTGACGGTTGAGCGGTTGCGGGGGCTGCTGCCGCAGTACCCCGACTCCTACGCGCCCCGCATCGGCGTGCCGGCCGAACCGGGCTGGTCGTTCCTGGCCGACGCGCAGCCGCAGGTGCCCGCGTGGTGCGCACGGGCGCAGGAGGAGGGCAACCCGGCCCGGCTTGCGTCGGTGGCAGCTACCACGGTGGGCGGTTCGCTGGTGCACGCCGTGCTCGGCCGGGTCACCGCGGCGCTGGTGCTCGACCAGCGGGCCTGGCACGTACGGGCCGGGCACCTGGCCGTGCACCACGCCACCGGGCGGGTCGCCCTGCGCGACGCGTCGCTCCTCGTGCTGCCCGGCGACCCGGCGGCCGTCCTCCCGCACGCCGAGGTGGTGCCCGACCTGCCCGCGCTGCTGCACCGGGTGGCCGCCGACGCCGTCGCCACGCTCGGTCCGCTGCTGGACGCCGTGCGCTCCGCCACCCGCTACGGCCTCGTGCCGCTGTGGAACAGCGCCACCGACGCGATCCGCGGCGCCGCCCACTACGTGCCGCTCTACGCGGGCACCGACCGGGAGCGGGCGCACGAACTCGGGTCCGCCCTGGTCGCCGCGCTCGGCCACGCGCTCGCCGCGCGGGGGGTGCGCCTTCGCGACCGCGGCGCTCACGAGCTGGTGCAGCGGGGCGTCGAGACCTACCGGGTGCCGGTGCGCGCCGCCTGCTGCCTGTACTACAAGACCGAGCCGCAGGTGGAGCGGCCCTCCGACGCGTACTGCATGAGCTGCCCGTTCTTGTGCTCCCCCGACCGCAGGGAGCGGTTCGCCACGTTCGTGGACGGGCTCGCCGCCGAACGCGAGGCCGAGCTCACGGCAGCCGCCCGGTGAGGTAGCGCTGCAGGTTCGGCGCCACGGCCGCGATGATCGTGGCGTGGTCGGCCGAGGCGAGCGGCTCGACCTTCAGCACGTAACGCACGAACGCGAGCCCGAACATCTGCGACCCCGCGAGGGTGGCGCGCAGCTCCGGCCGGTCGGGCGCCACGGCGGACAGGACCTTGTGCACCAGCACGCGCCCGATGAACTCGCGCAGCAGGCCCGCCGCCACCTCGTGGCTCGCGATGCTCTGCAGCAGCGTGGCGAGCTGGGTGCCCCCGGTCTCGTCCCAGACCTGCAGGAGGCGGGCGATCACCCGCTCGGCGAGGTGGTCGGGATCGCCCGGCAGCGCCTCGCTGAGGATGGCGCCGGGGTCGGCGGGCAGGTCCAGTGCCGCGACGAACAGCTTCTCCTTGCCGCCGAACCAGTGGTTGACCATCGCCGGGTCGACCCCGGCGCGGTCGGCGATCATCCGGACCGTGGCGCCGTCGTAGCCGCGCTCGGCGAACACCGTGCGGGCGGCCTCGAGCAGCGCCACGCGCGTGTCGCTGCCGCCGGGGCGGCGTCCCCGGCGGCGGGGTGCCCCGCTCTCCTCGGGCACGCCTGCGGCCTCTTCCTTCACCGCCCCATCTTCCCGCCCCCGACCTGAGAGCACGCTGCAGGTGCGCCGGGCGCGCCGCTACCCCCGACGCCGACTCCGGCCGCGTGCCGGCGGCCGCGATAATGGGCACATGACCGTCACCCAGCCGACAGGCGCCTCCGGCGCTGCGCCTCCTGGCGCCCTCGGCACGGTCACCCCCAGCCGCGAGGAGTTCCGCGCGCTGGCCGTCGGGCACCGGGTGATCCCGGTGACGCGGCGGCTGCTCGCCGACGACGAGACCCCGCTCGGGGTCTACCGCAAGCTGGCCGGTGACCGGCCCGGCACGTTCCTGTTCGAGTCGGCGGAGAACGGGCGGTCCTGGTCGCGGTGGTCGTTCGTGGGGGCCCGCAGCCGGGCCACGCTCACCGCGGAGGGCGGTGAGCTGGTGTGGACCGGCGAGGTGCCGGTCGGCCTGCCGACGTCGGGGGATCCGCTCGTGGCGCTGCGCACGGTGGTGCAGGAGCTGCAGAGCGAGCGGCTGCCCGGGCTGCCGCCGCTCACCGGCGGGATGGTCGGCTACCTCGCCTACGACGTGGTACGCAGGCTCGAGCGGCTGCCCGACCTCACCACCGACGACATGCGGGTGCCCGAGCTGGTGATGCTCCTGGCCACCGACCTCGCCGCGGTCGACCACCACGAGGGCACGGTCACGCTGATCGCCAACGCGATCAACTGGGACGCCACCGACGAGCGGGTGGACGAGGCCTACGACGACGCCGTCGCCCGCCTCGACCGGATGACGGCCGACCTCGCCGCGCCCGCGCCCTCCACGGTGGGGGTGTTCCGGCCGGTGGAGCCGCGGTTCACGCGCCGCCGCTCGGCGCCGGAGCACCACGCGGCGGTGGAGGAGGCCAAGGAGCAGATCCGGGCGGGCGAGGCGTTCCAGGTGGTGGTCTCGCAGCGGTTCGAGACCGACTGCCCGGCCGACCCGCTCGACGTCTACCGCGTGCTGCGGGCCACGAACCCGAGCCCGTACATGTACCTGCTGCGGCTGGAGTCGGCGGCCGGGGAGCGGTTCGACGTGGTGGGTTCCAGCCCCGAGGCGCTGGTCACCGTGCGCGACGGCGTGGCCACCACGCACCCCATCGCGGGCACCAGGTGGCGCGGGGCCACCGAGGAGGAGGACCTGCTCCTGGAGAAGGAGCTGCGCAGCGACGAGAAGGAACGTGCGGAGCACGTGATGCTCGTCGACCTGGGGCGCAACGACCTCGGCCGGGTGTGCGAGCCGGGCACGGTCAAGGTCCACAGCTTCTTCTCGGTGGAGCGCTACAGCCACGTCATGCACCTGGTGTCCACGGTCACCGGGCGGCTGCGCGCCGACCGCAACGCGTTCGACGCGGTCACGGCCTGCTTCCCGGCCGGCACGCTGTCCGGCGCACCGAAACCGCGGGCGATGGAGATCATCGAGGAGCTGGAGCCCACCCGGCGCGGGCTCTACGGCGGGATCGTGGGCTACCTCGACTTCGCGGGCGACGCCGACACCGCGATCGCGATCCGCACGGCGCTGGTGCGGGACGGGGTGGCGTACGTGCAGGCGGGCGGGGGGATCGTGGCCGACTCCGACCCGGTGGCCGAGGACGCGGAGTGCCTGAACAAGGCGCGGGCGGTGCTGTCGGCGGTCGCGACGGCGGCCACGCTCGCCGCACCCGGCCGGGGCGTCGCGGAGGCCGCGGGATCGGCGGCACCGCCGCCGGTCGAAGCGCCGGGCCAGGGGTCGGCGTCCTCCACGCCGCGGTGAGGTCCGGGCGCCTGCTGGGCGTGGTCTGCGCGGGCCTCGCCCTGTCGGCGGCGCTGCTCTGGGCGGGTTCGGCCACGGTGTGGCAGCGGGTGCTGCCGGCCGGGGCGGCCCCGGTGGAGCTCACCGGCGCGCAGGTGGCGCCGTGGCTGACCGGCACCGCGTTGCTCGCGCTCGCCGGGGTGGCCGGGGTGGTGGCCGCCGGGGGCGTGCTGCGCAGGCTCGTGGGCGCGCTGCTCGCGCTGGCCGGGCTCGGGGCGGTGGTGTTCGCCCTGCGGGCGCTGCTGGCCCCGGCCGCGGTCACCGTGGACGGCGTGCGCCACGAGCCGGGCGAACCGACAGCCGCCCCGTTGCTCGCGGTGGCCGCGGCGGTGGTCCTGCTCGCGGTGGGGATCACCGTGCTCGTGCGGGAGCGGGGCCTGCCGCGGCTCGGCGCGCGGTACGCCGCGCCGGGCGGGCGCGCGGTGGAGCGCGACCCGGACCGCGCCGCGTGGCAGGAGCTCGACGAGGGGCGCGACCCCACCGTCGACCCCCCTGGTGAGCCGCCGGGCGACGCGGGGGACGATCCTGGCGACGGGCCGCGAAGTGCGCCTGTCTAGCATGAATCGCGCCCGGCCCTATCCGGAGAGGGGGACAGCTGCCATGACGAACGGCGGAGCGAGTGTCCTCGATTCCATCGTGGACGGTGTCAGGGCCGATCTCGCGGTGCGCGAGGCCGAGGTCGATTTCGCGGAGATCAAGCGACGGGCGGCGGCGGCCCCGCCCCCGCGGGACGTGATGGCCGCGCTGCGCGCCCCGGGGATCGGGGTGATCGCCGAGGTGAAGCGGCGGAGCCCGTCCAAGGGCGAGCTGGCCGACATCGCCGACCCGGCGGCCCTTGCCGCCACCTACGCCGACAACGGCGCACGCGTGATCAGCGTGCTCACCGAGGGCCGCCGCTTCGGCGGGTCGCTGGCCGACCTGGCCGCGGTGCGGGCGGTGGTCGACGTGCCCGTGCTGCGCAAGGACTTCGTGGTGAGCCCGTACCAGGTGCACGAGGCCAGGGCCTTCGGCGCCGACCTGGTGCTGCTCATCGTCGCCGCGCTGGAGCAGAACGCGCTCGACGCCCTGCTCGACCGGGTCGAGTCGCTCGGGATGACCGCCCTCGTCGAGGTGCACACCGAGGAGGAGGCCGACCGCGCGCTGGAGGCGGGCGCGAAGGTGATCGGGGTGAACGCGCGCAACCTGCACACCCTCGAGGTCGACCGCACGATCTTCGGCCGCATCGCCCCCGGGCTGCCCACCGACGTGATGCGGGTGGCGGAGTCCGGCGTGCGCGGCCCGGGCGACCTGCTCACCTACGCCGGCTGGGGTGCCGACGCGGTGCTGGTCGGCGAGGGCCTCGTCACCAGCGGCGACCCGGGTGGGGCGGTGCGGGGCCTGGTGGCTGCGGGCTTCCACCCGTCGTGTTCGAGAATGGTCCGGTGAGTACGCGGAGCAAGGCCAGCGACGGGGTGGCGCACCCGTCGGAGCACGAGCCGGACGAGCGCGGCCACTTCGGCCGCTACGGGGGCCGGTTCGTCCCCGAGGCGCTGATCGCGGCCCTGGACGAACTCACCACCGCGTACGAGAAGGCCCGCCACGACCGCGACTTCCTCGACGAGCTCGACCGGCTGCACCGCGACTACAGCGGGCGGCCGTCGCCGCTCACCGACGTGCCGAAGCTCTCCGAGCACGCGGGCGGTGCGCGGATCCTGCTCAAGCGCGAGGACCTCAACCACACCGGGTCCCACAAGATCAACAACGTGCTCGGGCAGGCGCTGCTCACCAAGCGGATGGGCAAGAAGCGCGTGATCGCCGAGACCGGGGCGGGCCAGCACGGCGTCGCCACCGCCACGGCGTGCGCGCTGATGGGCCTGGAGTGCGTCGTCTACATGGGCGAGGTCGACACCGAACGGCAGGCCCTCAACGTCGCGCGCATGCGGCTGCTCGGCGCCACCGTGGTGCCCGTGAAGACCGGCTCGCGCACGCTCAAGGACGCCATCAACGAGGCGCTGCGCGACTGGGTCACCAACGTCGACGACACGCACTACCTGCTCGGCACGGCCGCGGGCCCGCACCCGTTCCCCGCGATGGTGCGCGACCTGCACCGGATCATCGGCCTCGAGGCACGGGAGCAGGTGCTGGAGCGCACCGGCCGGCTGCCCGACGCCGTGGCCGCGTGCGTGGGCGGCGGCTCCAACGCGATCGGGATCTTCCACGCCTTCATCGACGACCCGGGCGTGCGGCTGATCGGCTTCGAGCCCGGCGGCGACGGCGTCGACACCGGCCGTCACGGTGCCACGCTCACGGCGGGCACGCCGGGCGCGCTGCACGGCGCCCTGTCCTACCTGCTGCAGGACGAGGACGGGCAGACGATCGAGTCGCACTCGATCTCGGCCGGGCTGGACTACCCCGGGGTCGGGCCGGAGCACGCGCTGCTCAAGGACGTGGGGCGCGCGGAGTACCGCCCGGTCACCGACGCCGAGGCGATGGACGCGTTCGCGCTGCTCTCCCGCACGGAGGGGATCATCCCGGCGATCGAGTCGGCCCACGCCGTGGCGGGTGCGCTGCGGCTGGGCCAGGAGCTCGGGCCGGAGGCCGTGATCGTCGTGAACCTGAGCGGGCGTGGCGACAAGGACGTCGACACGGCGGCGAAGTGGTTCGGCATGATCTCCGACGACGAGAGCGCCGAGGACGCGAGCGGCACCGCGATCGCGGAGGCCAGTCTGACGGAGGGGCCGCCGCGATGAGTGCCGTTCAGCAGATCTTCGAGCGGTCGCGGGCCGAGGGCCGGGGCACGCTGGTCGGGTACCTGCCCGCCGGCTACCCGACCGTCGACCGTTCGGCCGAGCTGCTCTCCGCGATGGCCGAGGGCGGCTGCGACCTGCTCGAGGTGGGCATCCCCTACACCGACCCCGTGATGGACGGGCCGAGGATCCAGGCCGCCGCCGACACCGCCCTGCGCGCCGGCTTCCGGCTGCGCGACGTGTTCTCGGTGGTGGAGCGGGTGAGCGCGGCGGGCGGCCGCGCGGTCGTCATGACCTACTACAACCCGGTGCTGCGCTACGGCGTCGACGCGTTCGCTCGCGACCTCGCCGCTGCCGGCGGCCTCGGCCTGATCACGCCGGACCTGATCCCCGACGAGGCCGAGGAGTGGCTCGCCGCGTCCGACGCCCACGGCCTGGACCGCACGTTCCTCGTGGCGCCCTCGTCCACCGAGGAGCGGATCGCCTCCACCGCGGCCGCCACCCGCGGCTTCCTCTACGCCACCTCCACGATGGGCGTCACCGGCGAGCGCGACACGGTCGCCAACGCCGCCCCCACCCTGGTGGCCCGCTGCCGGGCCCACACGTCGATCCCGGTGGCCGTGGGCATCGGGGTGCGGTCGGCCGCCCAGGCCGCCGAGGTGGCGGGCTACGCCGACGGCGTGGTCGTCGGCTCCGCGTTCGTCACGGCCGCCGAGACCGGCGGCGTCGAGGGCGTGCGCGCGCTCGCGCGCGACCTGGCGTCCGGCGTGCGCCGCGCCCCCGCCCCGGCTTGAGGCGCCCCCGCGCCCCCGACCGAACGCCAGCAAGGTGGCTTTGCTGGCCGATTACGCCAGTAAAGCCACCTTGCTGGCATCAGGGGCCCGGGTCGCGGTGTGGGTGCCGTCGGGCCGGGGCGATACCGTGGCGGCGTGAGTCCTGCCGTGGTCGCCGTGCTGGCCTACCTCCCGAGTCCGGACCGGGGGGTCTGGATGATCGGCCCCATTCCGATCCGGGCGTACGCGCTCTGCATCATCGCCGGGATCGTCGTCGCGGTCTGGTGGGGCGAGCGCCGGTTCGTCGCGCGCGGCGGGCAGGAGGGCACGGTCACCGACATCGCGGTGTTCGCGGTGCCGTTCGGGCTGGTCGGCGGCCGGCTCTACCACGTGATGACGGACTGGCAGACCTACTTCGGGCCGGGTGGCGACCCGCTCGGCGCGCTGCGGATCTGGGAGGGCGGCCTCGGGATCTGGGGGGCCATCGCGCTCGGCGCCGTCGGCGCGCTCATCGGCTGCCGCCGCCGTGGGGTGCCCCTCGGGTTCTTCGCCGACGCGGTGGCGCCCGGCATCGTGGTGGCGCAGGCGATCGGCCGGCTGGGCAACTGGTTCAACCAGGAGCTCTACGGCGCGCCCACCACGCTGCCGTGGGGGCTGGAGATCTACGACCGGGTCGACCCCGCCACCGGGCTCCCGGACGCGCTCGGCGGCGTCGCGGTCGACCACACGGCCGTGCAGGTGGTGCACCCGACGTTCCTCTACGAGCTGCTGTGGAACCTGCTCGTGGCGGGGCTCGTGGTGTGGGCCGACCGCCGGTTCCGGCTGGGCCACGGCCGCGCGTTCGCGGTGTACGTGGCCGGGTACACGGCGGGCCGGTTCTGGATCGAGCAGATGCGCACCGACCACGCCACCCGCGTGTTCGGCGACATCCGGATCAACGTGGTGGTCGCCGCGCTGGTGTTCACGGCGGCGGTGCTCTACATCGCGCTGGTCCGCAAGCCGCGGGAGGTGCTGGAGGGGCCTGCGGCGGCACCGGCAGCGCAGGCGCCGGACGGGGCCGCGGCCGAGCCGCAGGACACGGAGTCGCAGCACACCGAGCCGGGCGAGGAGCGCGCCGGCGAGGGACCGGACAAGGAGAAGGATCCGGCCGAGGCGGGGGATCGCACGACATGACGTTCACGGGTTTCGGCGAGGGCGCCGTCGAGTTCTACGACGGGCTCATCGCCGACAACTCGAAGGCCTACTGGACCGACCAGCGCGCCGTGTACGAGCGCGACGTCCGCGGGCCGATGGAGGCGCTGCTCGCCGCGCTGGAACCGGAGTTCGGACCCGGGAAGATCTTCCGGCCGTACCGGGACGTGCGGTTCTCGCGCGACAAGACGCCGTACAAGACGCACTGCGGCGCCACCGCCGGCCCGTTCTACGTGCAGGTCGGCGCCGACGGCCTGATGGTGGCGGGCGGCTACTACCGGATGGCGCCCGATCAGGTGGCCCGCTACCGCACGGCGGTGGAAGACGACCGCCGCGGCGGCGACCTGGAGAAGCGGCTCGCCGCGCTGGCCGGGGTCACGGTGGCGGGGGAGACCCTGAAGACCCGACCTCGCGGGTTCGACCCCGACCACCCGCGGATCGACCTCCTGCGGCACAAGGGTCTCTTCGCCTGGCGCTCCTGGGAGCCCGACGACGTCCTGCACGAGCCGGGCACCCTGGACCGGGTGGCCCGCACGTGGCGGGAGCTGGTGCCGCTCACCGAGTGGCTCGCCGATCACGTGGGGCCCAGCGAGCAGCCGCGCCGGTAGCCGCTCGGGCGCCGTCACCGGATGCCGACGACGGCGCCCGAGGCGGCGTCGAACCGCTGCGACCCGAGCACCACGGTGTCGCCGACGAGCGCGATCGAGGCCGTGTAGCCGGTGTCGAACTCGAGGTCGAGCGCCCAGCGTTCCTCGCCGCTGTCCGTGGCGTACGCGAACAGGGTGAACGAGGGCCGCGCGTCCAGGCGGCCGATCCGCACGCCGCCGATCCAGCAGGTGTCCCCGGCGACGACGGGCGCCGTGCCGTACATCGCCGTGGTGAGGGGCGAGCCCCGGTCCAGCTCCCAGCGCGGTTCACCGGTCTGCGCGTCGAGCGCCGAGAGCCCGACTCCGTGGCCCCCGTCGGCGTACACGGTGCCCTCGTGCACGGCGATCTCGCCGTAGCGGTCCTCGACGGTGCGGCGCCAGCGCTCCCGGCCGGTGGCCGCATCGAACGCGACGAGGGTGGACTCGACCCTCGGGTCGCCGCCCGTGGCGTACACGAGCGGGCCGGCGAGGGTCACGGCGGTGAGGTCGGCGAGCGGCTGTTCCCACAGCGTGGCCCCGGTGGCGGAGTCGAGCGTGCGCAGCGCGTGCTTCAACCCGACGTGGGTGCGGCCCCCGCCGGCCGCACCGGGGTTGTCGAGCGCGAACGCCCCGGTGGGGGTGCTCGCCACCGGGGCGTCCCAGCGGCGCACGCCGGTGGCGGCGTCGTAGGCGGTGACCTGGTCGCGCGCCTCGGTGTCGAAGGTGGCGGCGAGCACGACCCCGTCGCCCGCGGCGACGAGCCGACCGTGCGCCTCCCAGCGCAACGATCCGGCGGCGTCGAGCGTGTAGATCGTGAGACGGTCGTCGTCGAGGTGGACGGTGCCGTCGACGACGGCCGGGGTGTGCCTGCTGCCGCCGCCCCGCAGCGAGTAGCTCCACCGCGCCTGCCCGGTGCGGACGTCGATCGCGTGTGCGGTGGCGTCGCTCCCGGCGATGTGGACGACCCCGTCACCCGCGGCCATGCAGCTCACCGGGCCGCTGGTGGCGTAGCTCCAGCGCGGTGCGCCCGGGGCGGGGGCGGCGGTGCCCGTGGGGCCGCCGGTGGGGCCGCCACCCCGCCACAGCCCGGTGGCGGTGGCCGCGACCCCGCCGGCCGCGGCCGTGGCCAGCACCGCGCCCAGCCCGATCAGGAGGCTCCTGCGGGCCACCGGGCGCCGGGCGGGCGGCTCGGGGGCCACCGGGCGGGGGAGCTGGGCGGGATCGGGCAGGCGCGCGGTGACCGCGGGCGGGAGCCAGTCGGTGCCCGGCTGCGGGGGCGGGAGGAGGTCGGCCAGCTGCGCCGCGGTCGGCCGGGCGGCCGGGTCCCGCCGCAGGCACGCGGCCACCAGGTCGCGGACGGGGCCGGTGAGCGAACCCAGCCCCGGTTCGGTGCTGAGGATCCGGCGCAGCACGGTGACCGGGCTGCCCTCGCCGAACGGGCCGGTGCCCGTGGCGGTGAAGACGAGCACGGACCCGAGCGAGAACAGGTCCGACGCGGTGCCGATCTCGCGGCCGTCGGCCTGCTCGGGCGACATGAACGCCGGCGTGCCGACCGCGGTGCCGGTGCTGGTCATGCGGGTGCCGTCGAGGGCCCGCGAGATTCCGAAGTCGATCATCCGGGCCCGGTCGGCAGCCAGCAGGACGTTGGCGGGCTTCACGTCGCGGTGCACGAGGCCTGCCTCGTGGACCGCGAGGAGGGCGCGCACCAGGTGCGCGGCGAGCGCCTCCACCGCGGGCGATGCGAGCGGGCCGGTCTCGGCCACGGCGCGGCCCAGCGGCACACCGGGCACGTACTCGGCGGCGAGCCACGGCGTGCTCGCGTCGGGATCCGCGGCCAGCACCGCCGCCGTCCACGGGCTGTGCACCCGCCGGCCGGCCTCGGCCTCGCGCGCGAACCGGGCGCGGAACTGCGGGTCGTTGGCGAGCCCGGGGTGCACGACCTTCACCGCGACGTGACCGGAGGGCCCGGCGGCGAGGTAGACCTGGCCCATCCCGCCCGCACCGAGCACACCGAGCACCGGGAAGGGCCCGATGCGGGTGGGGTCGGTCGGCTGCGGTGGCCGGACGGCGAGGAGGCCGGGCGCGAGTGTCACGGTGGGTTCCTTCATTCCGGTCGGACGGCCGTGATCCGGCCGTCGAAGGTCGCGGTGAACGCCACCCGGTCGGCGGCGGTGATCACCTCCACGGGGTTGAAGCCGTCCGCGGGTGCGTAGGCCCACTGCCGGGTGCCGGTCGCCACCTCGAACGCGTAGACGCGCCCCTGGTCGTCGCCGGTGTAGACGAGACCGCCGGTCGAGTCGCGGAAGGCGAACGGCGGGACCTCGGCGGTGCCGCCGCCGTTGGTGCGGTCCGGCAGCGACCAGCGCAGCGTGCCGTCCGTGATCTCGAAGGCGTGCAGCTGCTCGTCGCGCCCCCGCACGATGACGGCGTCGTCGACCACCACGGGCCGGTCCGGCTCGGCGCCGGACAGCTCGCCGTTGCCCACGGGCGCCCGCCAGAGCACGGTGCCGGTCGGGGTGTCGAGCGCGACCACCTCGCCGACGTTCACGGTGAGGAACGCGATCCCGTGCGCCACCCCCACCTCCGTGGCGTTGACGCCGTCGGGCTCGTGGCGCCAGACCAGGTCCCCGGTGGCGGCGCGCAGCGCGTCGACACCGCTGCCGTTGCTGATCAGCACGTGATCGCCGTCGATCTCCGGCGACACGGCGAAGTTGCCGTCGACGTCGTGCTTCCACCGGGTGTCGCCGGTGGCCGGGTCGACGGAGAAGAGCGTGGGGCCGTGGGAGAAGTACGCGACGCCGGGGCCTGCCATCACGTCGAGCCCGGCGAGGGACGTGTAGCCCTCGGTCAGGTCGGAGACGAGCCGCCAGCGTTCCTGCCCGGTGACCGCGTCGAGGGCGATCGCGGCGCCGTTGGTAGCGGCGTAGACGGTGCCGTCGGCGATCGCGAGCCGCACCCGGGACGGGTCGAACCCGACGCCGCCCGGCGGGGCCTCGTACGCCCACCGCTGCTGCCCGCTCGCCGCGTCGAGGGCGACGACCCGGCCCCGGCCGCCCGCGAAGACGGTGCGGCCGTCGGTGAGCATGGCGCTGGGGGTGGGCGGTCCCCCCGCCGTCCAGGCGACCGTCGCCGACCCGCCCGCCGGTGCGCGGGTGGGGGCCGGCGCGGGCAGGCTCTGCACGTCCGGCACGGCGATCGGCTGCGGCAGCACGGACCGGGCCAGCGCGAACGCCCCGCCCACCGCGGCGAGGCCGAGCAGCCCGGCGCCGCCGATCAGCAGGGCGCGCCTGCCCACGGCCCGTGGCGCAGCGCCGTCCGGCTCCCGGCCGGCCGTGAGCAGCGCCGGCACGTTCGGTGGCGGGGGCAGCATCGCGGCCACCGCGGGCGGCAGCCACGGCCCGGGCGGCACGGGGCCGAGGAGCGCGGCGAGCTCGGCGGCGCCCGGGCGCTCGGCGGGGTTCTTGGCCAGGCACCGGCGCACCGGCTCGTGCAGCGGCCCGGTCAGCCCGTTCAGGTCGGCGGGGTCGTCGACGATGCGCCGCATCAGCACGAGGGGGTGCGCGTCGCCGAACGGGCCGCGGGCGAGTGCGGCGTAGGCGAGTACGGCGCCCAGGGAGAACACGTCGGACGCGGGACCCGTCTGCCCGCCCTCGGCCTGCTCGGGGGACATGAACGCGGGCGTGCCGACCAGCGCCTCCGCCCCGCTGAGCTGCGCGCCCTCGACGGCGCGGGAGATGCCCATGTCGATCAGGCGCGGACCGTCGGCGGCGAGCAGCACGTTCGGCGGCTTCACGTCGCGGTGCACGAGGCCCGCTGCGTGGAGGGTGGCGAGCGTGGCGGCCAGCCCGGCGGCGAGGGCGTGCAGGGTGTGCGGCGGGAGCGGACCGGTCTCGCGCACGACCCGGTCGAGCCCGACGCCGGGCACGTACTCGCTGGCCAGCCAGGGGACCGGCGCGTCCGGATCGGCGGCGAGGACCGTGGCGGTGCCGGGCCCGCGGACCCGCATCCCGGTGGTGACCTCGCGGGCGAACCGGGCGCGGAACCCGGGGTCGGAGGCGAAGGTCGGGTGGATCAGCTTGACGGCCACCAGCTCGCCGTAGTGGCCCGCGCCGAGGTAGACCTGGCCCATCCCGCCGGATCCGAGCCGGGCCAGGATGCGGAACGGCCCCACCTGGTGGGGGTCCTCGGCTCGCAAGCGCAACACGGTGGTCCTCCTGCACGTTCGATCTCGTCGAGCAGGACGACCCGCCGCACGCGTGCGCGGTTGGGGTGCGGACGGGGCTTATCGGCGGCGCCACCAGCGGCGCCGCTCGGGCGCGGGGGCCGCGGGCGGGGCCTGCGGTGCGGGCCGTGTCTCCCGCCAGCCGTGCACGATCGCCTCGACGTCCACCAGCCGGATCGGCACGGCGGGCCCGGACGGGGCGCGCACCCACTCCGCGATGCGCCGGTTCAGCTCGGAGGCGGCGGCGCGCACGGCCTTTTCGGTGGGCAGGTCACGCACGGTCTCCGGGAGCCGTTCGGCCTCCTTGCGCAGCTGCAGCGGGGTGGGCAGCAGGGCGTCGGACGGCAGGCCCTCACGCTCGACCCACCGGCGGATCCACCAGTTCTCGTCGTCCGGTCCGTCGAGGCCGGGCAGCGGCTTGCCCCGGCCGGGCAGGTCGGCGAAGTCGCCGCGCTCCTCGGCCATGCGTATCTGCTGGTCGATCACGGATTCGTAGCGTGCCCAGTAGCCCTCGTTCGCCATGCCGCCTCCCCCGGGCGACGGTACCCGGCGCGGGGACGAGGATCGGGCCATGCCGGAACTGATCGAGCGCCCCAGCCGCGTCACCGCGGCGGGCGAGCCACCCAAGACGATCGACGAGTACGTGGGCCGGGTCAACACCGGCGAGTCCCGCGTCTCCGTGGCCCACATGCGCAGCCCGTCGGGATGGTCGGAGCCCGGACAGCGGCCCGAGTTCGACGAGTACACGCTCGTACTGCACGGCGCGCTGCGGGTGGAGCACGAGGGGGGCGAGCTGACCGTGGCGGCGGGGCAGGCCGTGCACACCGCGGCGGGGGAGTGGGTGCGCTACAGCTCGCCCGGCCCCGAGGGCGCCGAGTACGTGGCGGTCTGCTTGCCCGCGTTCGCCCCCGAGACGGTCCACCGCGACTGACGCGCCGCCGCTCAGCGGCGCCCGACCACGACCGTGCCGTCCAGGTCGGCGTCACGCACCACACGCGTGGTGAGGCCGGCGGCGTCCATCGCCGCGGCCGTGCCCGGGGCCTGGCCCTCGCTCGTCTCGATCAGCAGGTGCCCGCCGGGCGCGAGCCAGCCGGGGGCCGCGGCCGCGATCCGGCGGTGGACGTCGAGCCCGTCGGCGCCGCCGTCGAGCGCCACCAGCGGCTCGTACAGCCGCGCCTCGGGCGGCATGAGCCCCACGGCGTCGGTGGGCACGTAGGGGGCGTTGGCCACGAGCACGCCGACGCGGCCGCGCAGGCGCGCGGGCAGCGGCGCGTCGAGGTCGCCCTCGTGCACCTGCCCACCCACGGCGGCGACGTTGCGGCGGGCGCATCGCACCGCCGCCGGGTCGACGTCGGCGGCGTGCAGCTCCACACCGGGCACGGCGGTGGCCACCACCACCCCGACGGCCGCGGACCCGCAGCACAGTTCGACGACCACGGCGCCGGGCGCGGCCAGCGCGGCGGCCTCCCGGCCGAGCAGCTCGGTGCGCCGCCGCGGGACGAACACGCCCCCGTCGACGGCGATCCGCCGCCCGGCGAACTCGGCCCAGCCCAGGACGTGCTCGAGCGGGAGCCCGGCGACGCGCCGGTCGACCATCTCGGTCAGCTCCTTGGGGCCCGCCGCTGCCTCGACGAGCAACCGCGCCTCGTCCTCGGCGAACACGCAACCCGCCGCCCGGAGCCGGGCGATCACATCGGGCACGGACGCAGTCTCGCAGACCGCGCGAAAGGAGCCGCGGTACGGTCTGCGGATGCTCGCCCGCGCCTGGGGTCTCGCGCGCTCGTTGGTGATCTACCACGGGCAGCCCGCCAAGCACCGGCGCGCCGTGCGCCTCTACGGGCAGTTCCTCGGCCCCGGCGACATCGCGTTCGACATCGGCGCCCACGTCGGCGGCCGGGTGCGCACCTGGCGGCGGCTCGGCGCGCGTGTGATCGCCGTCGAACCCCAGCCCGACTGCCTGCGCGTGCTGCGGCTGCTCTTCGGCCGCGACCGCGACGTCGTGATCGAGCCGCGCGCGGTGGGTGCCCAGGCGGGCCGGGCCCGGCTCGGCGTCTCGACCGCCACGCCCACGGTCTCGTCGATGTCGGCGGGCTGGCGGGAGTCGGTGTCCGCCGACCGCAGCTTCGCCAAGGTGCGGTGGGACCGCTCGGTCGAGGTGGAGGTCACCACCCTCGACGCGCTGATCGACGCACACGGCCTGCCGGCGTTCTGCAAGATCGACGTCGAGGGCTTCGAGTCGGAGGTGCTCGCCGGCCTGTCCAGGCCGCTGCCCGCGCTCTCGTTCGAGTACCTGCCACCCACCCACGACCAGGCCCTCGCGGTGCTGGAACGGGTGGGGCAGCTCGGGGCGTACCGCTACAACTACTCGCCCGTCGAGACCATGCGGTTCGCCTCCGAGCACTGGCTCGACGCGCCGGACCTCGTGGCGCTGCTGGAGCGCGTGCGGCCCCTCGGGCGCTCCGGCGACGTCTACGCGCGCCTCACCACCGCGGCGTGATCACCGGCGGTTGATCTCGATCACCTCCCACCCTCCCCCGTTCGGGGTAGGGTTCTTGGCTCGGCCCGGCAACACCTCGACGTCGAGCGGAGCAACCGGAGGATGGTGACGATCACGCCGGTGCAGGCCGGCTCGGTCAGCGTGCTGACCGTCAGCGGGGACATCGACCTCACCTCGGGCCCGCGCCTGCGTGCGGCGCTCGACGAGCTCCTCGACGCCCCGGCTGAGCGGGTCCCGTCCGGTGTGGTCGTCGACCTCACCGCGGTGGGCTTCCTGGACTCGGCGGGCCTGGCCGTGCTCGTCGACGCGCACGAGCACGCCGCGCAGCGGGGGATCGACCTCAAGATCGTGATCGACGGCGCGGGCTCGGCCGTGGCCCGCGCCTTCCAGGCCGCCGCCATCCACGAGCACCTCGACGTGTGCCACAGCCTCGGTGAGGCCCTCCTCGGTGGCGACGGGCACCGGACGTCCTGAGGCCGCGTTGATCGCCGGTCTGGCGCATTTCCCGACGCCTGGTGTCGGGTTCCGCTCCCGAACGGCGATCATGGAAGCTCCGGATGCCGCGGCGGGCGCGCGGGACCCGGCGGGCTCGCACTGGCGCTCCTGCTCGACAAGGGCCAGCGCGGGCTGGCGCTGTACCGCTCGATCTACTACCTGCCCTCGCTGCTGGGCTCGAGCGTGGCGATCGCGGTGCTCTGGCGCCAGATGTTCGGCACCGACGGGCTGGTCGACACGCTGCTGCGGCGGGCGGTCTGGGTGGCCGACCCGCCGGGCTGGGTGTCCACCCCCCGCGTACGCGCTCGGCACGCTGATCGTCCTCGACGTGTGGACGTTCGGCTCGCCCATGGTGATCTTCCTGGCCGGGCTGCGGCAGATCCCGCAGATGTACTACGAGGCCGCGGCGATCGACGGCGCGGGGCGGGTGCGCCGGTTCGTCTCGATCACGCTGCCGCTGCTGCCGCCGATCATCTTCTTCAACCTGGTGCTGCAGCTGATCGGGTCGTTCCAGACCTTCACGCAGGCGTTCGTCGTGAGCGGCGGCAGCGGCGGGCCGGCCGACTCCACGCTGTTCTACCGCTCTACCTCTACCAACGCGGCTTCGGCAACCTCGACATGGGCTACGCGTCCGCGCTCGCGTGGGTGCTGCTCATGGTCGTCGCGCTGCTACCGCCGTGAACTTCCTGGCCTCGAAGTACCGGGTGTTCTATGGCGACGACCGACACGATCCGACGACGGTCCGCGGGCAGGCCGCGGATCCTCGCGCACCTCGGGCTGATCCTGCTCGGCCTGGTGATGATCTACCCGCTGATCTGGACGTTCTCGAGCTCGTTCAAGCCGACGAACGAGATCTTCTCCAGCCCCGGCCTGTGCTCGGAGAACTTCACGGCCGTCAACCACGCCGAGGGCTGGACGGCGCTGGCCCACCCCTTCCACCACTACATCCTCAACTCGCTCGTGGTGGTGGCCGGCTCGATCGTGGGCAACCTGCTGGCCTGCTCGCTGGCCGCGTACGGGGTCGCGCGCCTGCAGTTCCGCGGGAAGAAGCTGTGGTTCGCGATCATGCTGGGCACGATCATGCTGCCGATCCACGTGGTGATCGTGCCGCAGTACATCCTGTTCTCGCAGCTGGACCGGATCAACACGTACTGGCCGCTGATCGTGCCGAAGCTGCTGGCCACGGACGCGTTCTTCGTGTTCCTGACGGTGCAGTTCATCCGCGGCATCCCCCGCGAGCTCGACGAGGCCGCGCGCATCGACGGCTGCGGCCACACCGGGATCTTCTGGCGGATCATCATGCCGATGTCGCTGCCCGCGCTCGCCACCACGGCGATCTTCACGTTCATCTGGACCTGGAACGACTTCTTCAGCCAGCTGATCTTCCTGACCGACCCGGACATGTACACGGTGCCCGTGGCGCTGCGGACGTTCGTCGACGCCACCAGCCAGACGCCGTGGGGCCCGGCACAGCGCTGAGATGCTGCTGGCGCCGGAAGGTCATGTTGATCAGTACGTCAGGGTCGGAGCACGACCGTGACGTGCGGATCAGGCGGTTGCCGGTACCCGGCCGCGATGATCAGCACTTGGCGGCAGTTGGCGTCGCCGTGCTGATGATCACCGGCCTGCACCTGTGACCGCGACCCGCCAGGCAGAGTGCGCGCCGAGTCGCACCAGGGCGGTCCTACGACGCTGAGGTGCTGCCGGCCCGTGGCGATCAGCTCGAGCAGCACGCCGGCGTTGGCGTCACCACCGTGATGTGCTGTTCGGTCGCCTGCTGACGTCTCCGGCCGCGATGACCAGTACCTCGTGGCGGTCGGCGCCATCGTGAGGTACTGATGATCACGGTCCTGCATCGATGACCGGAAGACCTCCGGTCGAGTTCGCGTCCAGCAGCACACCACGGCACGCGTCGGGACGCGGGAGTACGGCTCGGCACCGGGCCCGCCACAGGACGCCTGCCGAGTCCAGCAGCCCTGATGTGCTCCTCGCCGCCGATCGCGCCTGCCGCCGGCCCATGATCGAGGAGTCGGCGCGTTCCCGGGCGGAATCAGCCCGGGAACGCGCCAAAGCCGTGATCATGGCGCGGATGCGGCATGAAGAAGTCGTACCACTCGAGCGCGGTGCCCACGAGCGCGCCGAAGACGACGCGCCGCAGTTCCCTCCGCTCACTCGTCCCGCCGCCCCCTGCGCCGGACCGGGTGGTCATGTCAGCAACCTCCGGTGCTCCTCGTCGAGCTGCATTCCGCTTAGCGGAATGCGATTCCGAGAATCGAACGGACGATACGCCCGAACGGCCGTACGTGCGAGCCGCGACGCAGTTCAGCGGTGCGGAAGTGGATCAGAACTGGTCGGGTCGGGGCAGTGCTCTGCAACGGAGGGAGCACGATCCGGATCGACCTGATCTTGCGGTTCGCCCGTTGTCGTATGTTGTCACCGGCTTGCGGTTGACCATCGGGCGCACGCGTTGATCGGTGTGATCGTCGCGGGGTGCTGCACGGCATTCGCGGGCCTCGACAGACCGATCGTCACCAACGGCAACAGCTTCCGCACCGACCGCACCTTCGTCCCGATCCTGCTGCTCGCGCTGCTCGGCCCCCCGCTGACGGCGCAGCGCGAATGGGCCGAGCGGGAAGTCGTGCGGTGGGCAGCAAAGGACTGATTCATGCGACGACCCGTGAGACGACTCCACACCGCGCTCGCCGCCCTGGCCGTGGCGGGCGTGCTCGCAGGCTGCGGGGCGTTCGGCGACGCCCCGGCCCAGAGCGGGGAGCCCCGGCCGGAGGGCCAGGCGATCCGCGTGGGCCTGCCGACCGGCGTCACCAGCTTCGCCAACGCCGACATCGCCGTCGCGATCGAGAAGGGCTTCCTCGCCGAGGCCGGCCTGAGCGTCGAGACGCAGAACCTGCGGTCCGGCGTGTCGGTCGTGCAGGGTGTGGTCGGCGGGGCGCTCGAGATCGGGGGCGCCAGCATCGAGCCCGTGGTGAACGCGGCGGCCGGTGGTGGTGACGTCGTGATCATCGGGGCCTACACCGACAAGTTGACGGTCTCCTCGGTGGCCCCCGCGGAGGTGCAGACCCCTGCCGACCTGCGCGGCCGCCAGGTGGGCGTGCAGGAGGTCGGGGCGTTCCGCGAGGTGATGACGCGCCTCGTGCTGCAGTCGGCGGGCCTCACGCCCGAGGACGTGTCCTACATCCCCGTGGACGCGCAGTCCTACAACGCGGCGCTGGTGGACGGGCGGATCCAGAACGCGATCCTGCAGACCGAGCAGGCCGTCGCGGTGCAGCGTGACCACCCGGGCATGCACGTGATCGCCGACATGGCCGACGTCGTGCCCGACTACCACTACGGCACGTATTTCGTGTCGCGCTCGTGGCTCGAGGCGAACCGCGACGTCGCCGTCCGCTTCATGACGGCGCTGACGCGCGCCCACCGCTTCATGTACGAGAACAAGGCCGAGACCGTCCAGATCGTCGCGAAGACCACCGAGTTCGACGAGGACGTGATCTCGCAGGCCTACGACCGCCTGCTCGGGGAGAAGGGTGTCTTCCCGGTGAACACCGGCCTCGACAAGGCTCGCATCAAGGCCACGATGCGGCGGATGGGGGAGCTCGGCATCCTCGAGAACCAGGCTCCCGAGTACGACAGCCTCGTCGACGCGGGCCCCGTGATCGACGCCGTCGACTCGCTGGGCGTGCAGACCGGCGACGCGCGCTGGCGCTGACCCCCGCTGGTCACCGCCCCGTTCCGGGCGGGGCGGTGACCACCTGCGGGCCGGTCCGTGCGAGGTTTGTCTCAGATCGGTTCACCCGGCGGCGTCCTGCATGATCCTGTGGCCACGCGGCCGACGCCCTGCAGCGGCACTGCCCGCCGCGACCACCACAGCGACCCGAGGAGTGACATGACCGCCGACGTCGACGCGTCTCCCGCGACCGCGCACACCGTCCCCGACACGATGCGCGCCGCCGTGCTCTTCGGGCCCGGTGACATCCGGGTGGTCGACCGCCCGGTGCCCCAGCCGGGGCCGCACCAGGTGCTCGTGCAGGTCGCGATGTGCGGCACCTGCGGCACCGACCTCAAGATCTTCGACGGCCACTTCCCGCAGACCCCGCCGTTCGGCGAGTTCACGCCCGGCCACGAGTGGGCGGGCACCGTGGTGGCCCTCGGCGAGTCGGTGGACGAGTTCGCCGTGGGCGACCGCGTGGCCATCGAGGTGCACGCGGGCTGCGGCCGCTGCGACAACTGCATCATCGGCAAGTACACGGCCTGCCTGAACTACGCCAAGCCCGGCAAGGGGCAGCGGGCGAGCGGCATCACCGTGGACGGCGGGTTCGCCCAGTACGCCGTGCACGACGTGAAGGCGCTCTACAAGATGCCGGACAACATCTCGTTCGCCGACGCCGTGCTGGTCACCACCGCGGGCACCGGCCTCTACGGCATCGACGTGGCCGGCGGGTACATGGCGGGCCAGGACGTCGTGGTCGTCGGGCCCGGCCCGATCGGGCTGATGACCGTGCAGCTGTGCCGCCAGCTCGCCGCCCGCAGCGTCACGCTGGTGGGCACCCGGGAGTCGCGGCTGGAGGTCGGGCGGCAGCTCGGCGCCACCGAGGTCGTCAACGCCCGGGAGACCGACCCGGTGGCGCGGGTGCGGGAGCTGACCGGCGGCGACGGCGCCGACTGGGTGATCGAGACCTCCGGCGGGTCGGACGTGCCCGACCAGTGCATCGCGATGACCAAGCGCGCCGGGAAGATCGTCTTCGTGGCGTTCTACCCCGGCCCGGTCACGCTCGACCTCTCCGCGGCCGTGCGCAGCGACATCTCGATGTACACCTCGCGCGGCGAGGGCGGCAACAACGTCAAGCGCGCGATGGCGATGGCCGCGTCCGGCGGCCTGCGCGGGGAGGAGCTGGTGACCCACCGGTTCCCGCTCGAGGACATCGCGGAGGCGTTCCGCGTGGTCCGCGAGCGCGATGGCGACCCGATGAAGGTCGTCGTCGTCCCCTGACTCCCGGGCTGTGCGCCGCCGGGCGTCAGCCGCGCGACCGCGCGGCGACCCTGGCGGCGTAACGGGTGAGCTGCTGCTTGGCCACGAGCCGGGCGACGAATCCGGCCACCGCGGCGAGCGGGACGGACGGGCCGGCGCCCAGCGCGGCGAACGCAGCGGCGAACACCGCGACCGACGATCAGGGCGACCAGCAACGCGGTGGCCTGGATCGCGATGCGCGCGCCCCTGCCCACCAGGACGTCCGTGCCGGTGACCACCACGGGGGAGCGGGCCAGCCGCGCCGGGTCGGTGATCTGCTCCTCGTGGAACGCCAGCCCGCAGTCGGCCGCGAAGCCGCGCACCCGCTCCAGCTCTCGCAGCGGGCGCATGCGCAGGAGCACGGTGCCGTGGCGGTCGAGCGCGGCGATGCCCCACTCGATCTCGTACTGCCACGACCGCTGGTGGTACGGCCCGGCCGTGAAGCCGACCTGGGCGATCGAATGGTCCCCGGGCTGCGCAGGGCGGTGGCCGCGCTCGTGGCCCGCCACCCGCCACCACGTGCGCACCCCCGAGCCGTGTTCCTCGGTGCTCGCCGAGCTCGAGTGCCGGTACGGCGCCAGCGCCACCACAGCCCCGTCGCCGGTGAGCGGCAGTCTGGTGACGTCGCCGCCCCGGTCCAGCACCGCCAGGTAGCTGCCCTCGACGAACAGCGGCAGCCCGTGTTCTCGCACGTCCCGCCCCCCTCGCCGGTCTCCCCCCGATGCGATCATGCCGCGTCGGCGGGGGGCTGCCCACCCGGATCAGCTGTAGGCCGTCCGGAACCGGTCCCGGTAGTCGGAGGGTGCGATGCCGACCAGCCGGTGGAACGCCCGGCGCAGCGTCTCGGCCGTGCCGAACCCGTAGCGCCGGGCGATGGTCTCGACCGGGTCGTCGCGCTCGGCGAGCGCCCGTTGCGCCGCCTCGATGCGGGCCTGTTCGACGTAGGCGGCGGGGGGCATCCCGATCTCCTTCGTGAACCGCCGCTGCAGGTGGCGGGTGGAGAGCCCGGCCACGGACGCCAGATCGGCGACGCTGTGGCGGCTGCCGGGGTCGTTGTGGATCGCGTCGACGACCTTGCGGAGCACGTCGGTGGCGGGTTGCGCCGACCAGAGCGGCATGCCGAACTGCGACTGGTTCCCCGGCCTTCGCAGGTAGAGCACGAGGTCGCGGGCGATGTCGAGTGCCACGTCCCGGCCGAGGTCGGCCTCGACGATCGCCAGTGCGAGATCCATCCCCGCAGTGACGCCTGCCGAGGTCCAGAGCCGGTCGTCCCGGATGAAGATCGGCTCGCAGTCGACCTCGACCGCAGGGAACTCGCGGGCCAGCCGGCCGGCGTCCCTCCAGTGCGTCGTGACGCGCCGCCCGTCCAGGAACCCGGCCTCGGCGAGCAGGAACGTCCCGCTGCAGACCGAGGTCACCCGCTGCGCGTGCTCGGCGGCGGTCGCGATCCAGGCCACGAGGTCCCGCTGGTCCCGGGCCGTGTGGACCCCGCAACCGCCCACCACGATCAACGTTCCGGTGGCACGGGGGTCGGCGTCGGCGATGCCCGTGGCGAGGACGGGCAGACCCGTGTTCGAGCGGACCGGGCCCGCCTGCCGCGCGACGACCCGGCACCCGTAGCCGGCCTCCCCGAAGACGTCGAACGGACCGGCGAGGTCGAGCGCCTGGAAGTCCTCGAAGATCACCAGAGTGACCGACCCGGGTTGCACTGCTCCAGCGTGCGCCGCCGCGGCCGCGTCGTCCACGCCCGGGACCCCACGGATCGCGCCATCCCGTCGTGGCGCGTTCCGTGGGGTGCGTGTCGTCGACGCCGCACCGTCCTCGTCCGCAGAGTGGACGCACCACCAGCCCACCCATACGGCAGGAGCGCAGTCATGCAGGTCGCCGTTGGTCTCTTCCCCGGATTCACCGTCCTCGACGCGATCGGCCCCTACCAGGTGTTCGCCGAGCACCCCGACATGGACACCGTCGTGTGCGCCGCCCACCGCGGCCGTCTCGACGACGAGGACCGCGAGCTGCACTTCGACATCGAGCACACCTTCGACGAGATCCCGCGCCCCGACATCCTCCTGGTGCCCGGCGGGTGCACGCCGACGCGGATCCCCGAGGCCTACCAGCCCGTGATCGACTGGATCCGCGGGGCGCACGAGCACACCACGTACACCACCTCGGTCTGCACCGGCTCGTTGCTGCTGGGCGCCGCGGGACTGCTCGACGGGCTGCAGGCCACCACGCACTGGCGCAGCTACGACCGCCTGCGCGCCTACGGCGCCGAGCCCACGGCGCAGCGCGTAGTGACCCAGGGCAAGATCATCACCGGCGCAGGGGTCTCCGCCGGGATCGACCTCGCGCTGGCCGTCGTCGCGAAGCTGCACGGGGCCGAGACGGCGCAGGCCATCCAGCTCCAGATCGAGTACGACCCCCAGCCGCCGTTCGACACGGGAGCTCCCCCGAAGGTGCCGCCGTCGGTCCGGGAGCTGACCGACGCCCTCGCCGCGCGCACCGACGGCGACGCACGCAAGCGCCTCTGGCCCGAGGGCCGCGGGTATCCCGCAGCAGGCTGAGCCGCGGACTCCCCAAGACGGCCGCGAAGGTGCAGCCTTGCCTGAGGCGAGCCGGGAGGAGCGAGGCATGCGTGCCGTCCCGCACGACGACCGGTCGGAGGTCCTCGCACGCGTGCGGCAGTACGCGTCGAGCCGCATGGGCCGCGACGCCGGGTTGTTCCTCCCGCTCGTCGACCGGTACTACGAGCGGGTCGCCGCGGAGGACCTCGCCGCGCGCGCCGTGCCCGACCTGTTCGGCACGGCGCTCGCCCACCTGCGGCTGGCGCGTCGCCGCGGGCCGGGTGAGCTGAACGTGGCGGTGTGCTCGCCGACGTTCGACGAGGACGGTTTCGCCTGCCCGCACACCGTGGTGCAGGTCGTGGCCGACGACATGCCCTTCATCCCGGAGTCGCTCGAGACCGAGCTCGCCCGCCACGGACTCGGCCTGCACCTGGCGCTGCACCCGGTCTTCGAGGTCGCGCGGGGCGCGGGCGGCGAGCTGCTCTCGGTGCTGGGCGAGGGAGAGCCCGGCAACGGGGAGGCGGTGCGGGAGTCGTTCCACCACATCGAGGTCGACCGCCAGGCCGACCCGGCCGTGCTCGAGCGGCTGCGCGAGGACCTGTGCCGCGTGCTCGGCGACGTGCGCGCGGTGCACGAGGACGGGGCCGCGATGCGGGAGCGGGCGGTCGAGATCGCGCGGGGCCTCCTCGCGGAGGCGCCGGTCGTCGATGCGGCGGACCGGGCGGAGGCCGCGGACTTCCTGCGGTGGCTCGCCGACGACCACTTCACGTTCCTCGGCTACCGCGAGTACGAGCTGGTCGGCGCGCCGGGCGGGGAGGTGCTGGTGGCCGTCGACGGGTCCGGTCTGGGCATCCTGCGCGGCACCCGGCGCAAGCCCGCGCCCCATCCGGTCGCGACGCTGCCGCCCGACGTGCGCCGCAAGCTGCAGGAACCGGTGCTGCTCAACATCACGAAGGCGAACTCGCGCGCGACGGTGCAGCGCGCGAGCCACCTCGACTACGTCGGGGTCAAGCGGTTCGACGAGGACGGGAGGGCGGTCGGGGAGCGGCGCTTCCTCGGGCTCTACCCGCGGGGCGTGGCGAAGGCACCGCCGGCGGACGTCCCGATCGTGCGGCAGAAGCTGCGGGCGGTGCTCGACCGCGCCGCCGACCCGTGCCACGGCCACGAGGCGCAGGTGCTCGTCGACATCCTCGACGGCTACCCCCGCGACGAGATCCTCCAGTCCACTGTGGACGAGCTGTACGGCGACGCCATCGCGATCCTGGAGCTGCAGCACCGGGAGCGGCTGCGGCTGCGGGTGCGCCGTGACGGCTTCGGGAGGTTCTTCTCCTGCTTCGTCGACCTGCCGCTCGGGCGGCTCGACGAGGCGGCGCGGGTGTGTATCCGCGACACGCTGATGGGCGCGTTCCACGGCGTGCACGCCGAGGAGTCGGCGCTGGTGACGGACGGCGCGGTGGCGCGGCTGCACTACGTGATCCACATCGAGCCGGGCACGGTTCCGGAACTGGACGCCTCCCTGATCGAGGCCCGGCTCCGCGCGGCGTTGCGCACGTGGACCGACGACCTCGCCGACGCGCTCGTCGAGGAGTTCGGCGAGGAACGCGGCGTGCTGCTGTTCAGCCGCTACGCGAACGCCCTGCCCTCCGGCTACCAGGACGACCACACGCCGCGGACGGCGGTCGGCGACATCCGCAGGCTGGAGTCGCTGCTGGCCGGGGACCCGCCGGACGGTCTCGCGCTGCACCTGTACTCGCTGCTCGACAGCATCGAGCCGGTGCCGCGCCTGAAGCTCTACCGGCACGGCGAGCCGCTGATGCTCTCCGACGTCGTGCCGCTGCTGGAGAACATGGGCACGCGGGTCGTCGACGAGCGGCCCTACGAGGTGCGGCCCGCGGGCGCGCCGCCGCTGTGGATCTACGACCTCGGGCTGCGGCACGAGGACCCGGGCGGGTTCGACGTCGCCGCGGTGCGCGACCGGTTCGAGGAGGCCCTCTCCGCGGTGTGGCGCGGCGAGGTGGAGGACGACCGGCTCAACCGGCTCGTGCTCCGCGCCGGCCTGCGCGCGCCGGACGTGGCCGTCCTGCGCACGTACGTGCGGTACATGCGCCAGGTCGGCACGCCGTTCGGCAGGGACGTCATGGCGCGCACGCTCGCGGACAACCCGGAGATCGCGGCGCGGCTCGTGGAGCTCTTCGCGATCCGGTTCGACCCCGCCCTCGACGCGCGCGAGGACCGCGGGCTCACCGCCAAGCAGGCCGTCGCCGAGATCGAGCGGCGCATCGACCTGGTGGCGCGGATCAACGAGGACCGGGTGCTGCGCAGCCTCCTCAACCTGGTGACCGCGACGCTGCGCACGAACTTCTACGCCGGCGGGGCCACCTCGCTCGCCGTCAAGCTCGATCCGCGCGCCGTCCCGGACCTGCCGGAACCGCGGCCCGCGTTCGAGACCTTCGTGTGCTCGCCGCGGGTCGAGGGCCTGTACCTACGCGCCGGGCCCATCGCGCGGGGAGGGGTGCGCTGGTCGGACCGCCCCGAGGACTTCCGCGCCGAGATCGCCGGCATGGTCGGCGCCCAGACCGTCGGGAACGCGGTGGCGGTGCCCGCAGGCGCGAAGGGCGCGTTCGTGGGGAAGCGGCACACCGACGCCGCGGAGTGCTACCGCACGTTCGTGCGCGGGCTCCTCGACGTCACCGACAACGTGGTCGACGGCCGGGTCGTGCCGCCGCCCCGCGTCGTGCGGCACGACGGCGACGACCCGTACCTCGTCGTGGCGGCGGGGGAGGGCACCGAGGCGTTCACAGACATCGCCAACGCGGTCGCCCGCGGGTACCGCTTCTGGCTCGGCGACGCGTTCGCGTCCGGCGGCTCACCCGGCTTCGACCAGGGGGCGATGGGCATCGTCGCGCGGGGCGCATGGGCGGCGGTGGCGCGGCACCTGCGGGCGCTCGGCGTCGACGTGCGGAACGAGGACGTCACCGCCGTCGGCGTCGGGGACGTGCTCGGCACCGGCGTGCCGCCGTCCCACCGGGTCAAGCTGGTCGCCGCCTTCGACGACCGGCACGTCTTCGTCGACCCGGACCCGGACCCGCGGCGCAGCCACGACGAGCGCGCGCAGCTGCGCCGGACGGCGGGCGCGTCGTGGGCCGACTACGACCGCGCGGCCATCTCCGCAGGTGGTGGCGTGTTCTCCCGGACGGCGAAGGAGGTGCCGCTGTCGGACGAGGCGCGCCGGGCCCTCGGCGTCGATGCGGACTCGCTCTCCGCGGACGAGCTCGTCCGGGCGATCCTCGAAGCCCCGGTCGACCTGCTGTGGCACGGCGGCGCCGGCACGTTCGTCAAGGCGTCGGCCGAACCGAACTCCGAGGTGGGTGACAAGCCGAACGCCGCCGTCCGGGTCGCCGCCGCCGGGCTGCGGTGCCGGGTGGCCGGCGAGTGCGGGAAGCGGGGGTTCACGCCGCGCGCCCGCACCGAGTACGCGCTGCACGGTGGCCAGATCAACGCTGACGTCGTCGACGGGTCGGCGGGGGTGAACTGCTCCGACCGCGAGGTCAACATCAAGATCCTGCTCGACGGCGTGGTGCGCGACGGTGACCTCACCGCCAAGCAGCGCGACGAGCTGCTCGCCGCGCTCACCGACGACGTCGCGGCCGCCGTGCTTGCCGACAGCGACGCCCAGACGCGGGCGGTCCACCTCGACTCCGCGCAGGCCCCGGCGATGCGCGACGTCCACGCCCGGTACCTCGACGCCCTGGAGGGTTCCGGCCGGATCGACCGCGCCCGCGATCAGCTGCCCGGCACCGAGGAGCTCATGGCCCGCGCCGAGATCGGCGGCGGGCTCCAGTTGCCGGAGTTCGCGCTGCTGCTGGCGCACAGCCGGATCGAGCTGTCCGACCAGCTGCTCGGCTCGGACGTGCCGGAGGACCCGTTCCTCGGCGGGGAGCTCGAGCGGTACTTCCCCGCCGTCCTGCGCGAGCGCTACCCGCGCCGGATCCGGGAGCACCCGCTGCGGCGGGAGATCGTCGCGAGCCGCGTGGCGAACCGCGTCGTCGACCGGGCCGGCATGACGTTCGTCTGGCGCCTCGCCGACGAGACGGGCCTGTCGGCGCCCGACGTCGTGCGCGCGCACACGGCCGCCCGGGAGATCTTCGGGCTGAAAGCGCTGTGGGCGGGGCTCGAGGCGCTCGAGGACGTGATCGCCACCCGCACCCAGATCTCGCTCTTCCTCGAGCTGCGCCGCCTGGCCGAGCGGGCCACCCGCTGGGTGCTGCGCAACCGCGAGCAGCCGCTCGACATCGCCGAGACCGTGGAGCACATCGGGCCCGGCGTCCGGGAGCTCACGCCGCTGATCCCGCAGCTCATCGGCGACGACCGGCGGGCGGCGCTGGAGCGGACGGTGCGCGACCACGTGGCGGCCGGTGTGCCCGAGGAGCTGGCGAGGGCGGTGCGGACGTCGCCCGACCTCATCGCGGCCCTCGACATCACCTCGGTGTCCCGCGCCACCGGGCGTCCGGTCGGGGAGGTGGCGCAGGTCCACTTCGCGCTCGAGGAGCACCTGCGGCTCGGCTGGCTGCGCAGCCGGATCCTCGACCTGCCGCGCGACCAGCGCTGGCCCGCCCTCGCCAGGGCGACGCTGCGCGACGACCTGCACGTCGTCCACTCGGCGATCACGGCGGAAGTGGTGCGCTCGGGGTGGTCGGGCGGCGACGGGCGCGAGCAGGTGCGGGACTGGATCGCGACCACCGACACCGCCGCCATGCGCTGCCTGCGCCTGCTCGACGAGATCGCCGCCAGCGGCCGGTCGGACCTGGCCACGGTCTCGGTCGCGCTGAGGGAGATCCGGACGTTGGTGCGGGCGGGCTGCGGTTAGTGCTTCACACCGGTGATCTCCCCGGAGACCCGCTAGTACCCCGCCCGGCGCAGGATCTCCACTGTCCCGGCGGTCGCGTCCAGGCGGAGGTGGTCGCCGGTCTCGATCACCGTGGTGGGGTCGTGGTCGAGGTCGGTCAGCGCGGGCACCCGGGTCACCACCGCGCCCAGCGCCGCCTTCGTCGTGACCACGGAGAAGATCATCCCGATCGGTGCCGTGCCGAGCAGGCGGGTGGTCTGGAAGAAGCCCGACCAGCCCGAGGAGCCCTTCGCGCCAGGGAAGACGAGAATCTTGCCGGTGAAGCACACGCCGCACAGCTCGTGGCGGCGCTCGATGATCGTGCCGGTGGCCGGGTCGATCCCGCCCCAGCCGGAGATCGTCTCGTGCGAGACCAGCGCCTCGCCCTCGACGACGCCGGGCACCACGGTGCGGCCGCGCAGAACGGTCGGTGCGGTGGTCACAGCTCACCCCTCCAGCGCCCGGTGACGGCGGCGTCGACGCACTCGTCGAGCGTGCCGAACCAGGCCTCGATGCCCAGGATCGCCGGCAGGTAGTGCGCCTGCTTGGCCGAGTCGGTGGCGAACACCTTGGTGCCGGGTGGGGCGGAGCGCGACATCGCGGGGCAGGAGTCGGCGAGGATCTTCCCGCCCGCCGCCTCGATGACGGCGGTGTAGCCGCTGCGGTCGGCGGTGTCCTTCAGCGCCCGCGGCGCCATGATCCACAGCTGGGTGCCCGAGTGCAGGCGGCGGCCCTCCAGCGCGCGGGCGGTCGCCCGGATCTGGTCGAGCGAGGCGTGCGGGCAGCCCAGCAGCACGAAGTCGACGTCGGTGCAGCTGCCCTGGTCGTTGAGGGTCTCGTAGACGCGCCTGCGCTCGGCCGGGCCGTAGCCGACCGCCTCCGGGACGGTGCCGCCGAACGCCGTCTCGACGTCCGGGGCCTCCGGGGTGATGCCCGGGACGTGGTAGAGCTCCACCCCGCCCGACGACGCCGCGGCCGCCCCGAAGTGCTTGAGCTGGGTGAGGTCGGGCCGGTCGAGCTCGCCGACGACGACCGGGCGCGCCTCCTGCACCAGCTCGCCCACGAAGTAGCCGAACATGCCCCAGTCGCGGAAGCCGGACACCGGCACGTCGGCGCGCACGAGGTGGGTGCCGCGCCGATGGGCGTCGTGGTGGTTGCCCCAGCACGGGATCCGGCCGGTGAGGCTCGCCGCGCCCGTCGACGCCCCGCCCTCGCAGTTGGTGCGGGCCCCGAGCACCGAGTTGGCGTAGACGACCGCCGACGACTCCATCCACGCGATGTGCTCGCCGCGCGTGGGCAGGTTCCCCACCTGGTAGGGCGTGCAGGTGGCGAGGATGTGCACCCCGCGCCTGCCGTAGAACGCCTCGGCGTCGGACTGCAGCTCCACGAACTGCTTCGGGTACGGCGCGATGCCGACCGAGTCGGGCCCGAACCCGTGCTGGAGCTGGCAGGTGGGCACCTTCATGTCCGGCACCGGGAGCGCCTCGTCGGCGTCGAGGTTGATCACCGAGAACGCCTTCTCCCAGCCGCCCTCCGCCACGAGCCTCGCCTTCGCGGGCGAGGGCTGTGTGGTCGTGCCCGCGACGTTGCGCACATCGCAGAGCTCCTCGGCGTCGAGCGCCTCGCCGTAGCGGATGAGCAGGTCCATCGCCGCGGCGACAGCCGGGCCCTCGGCCCCGTCGCGCATCGCCTTGTCGTCGTCGGTGAGCTTCATCGGGCCTCCTCCCGTCAGCCCTCGACGTTCTCGGCCACGCGGGCGGCGAGCGCGTCGAGGTCGACGTCGTGGACGCTGTCCTTGCCGACCAGGTCGAACACGTGCGCCGCGGCGAACCCCTCGGCCCCGCACGGGCCCATCACCCGCACGCTCGACAGCGCCGCCGCGTCGCCGTCGATGCACCGCCCCGCCACGAGCAGGTTGTGCACGTCGGGCGGGGTCATCGATCGCAGTGGCACGTAATGCACGTGGTCGGGCCCGAACGTCTCCCACACGTAGCCCTGCGGGGTGTCGTGCAGCTCGATCGGCCACGCCGTGCGCGCCACCGCGTCCGGGAAGCGGGTGCCCGCGCGGACCTCGTCGACCGTGAGCTGGTGGACGGCGGCGACCCACCGGGTCTGGCGGCGCCCGGGGAAGCCGTAGCTGCGCACCCGCGCGTTCCCGAACACCGCGGGGAACTCCGCCCGCAGCAGCGCGACGGCGCGGTCGGCCTGCTCCTTGCCGCGGATCTGCGCGTCGGCGGCCGCGATCGGGTCCAGCGGCGCCTCGATGTGGGTCATGTTGAGCACCGCGGTGCCGCGGTCGGGGAAGAAGAACGCGAGCCCGTCATGGCGGTGCAGGCCGTACTCCTGCGCTTTCGCCCCGATCCGCTCGGCCAGCTCCCCGGGCTCGGGGCGGTGGTCCTCCGCCACGTGCTCCACCACGAGCTGCTGGCTGCCGTAGATCTCCCGCTCCGGCAGCCGGCACGGCAGCCCGGCCTCCCAGGCGAGCGCCGCGTCCCCGCTGGCGTCGACGAACCCGGTGGCGGTGACCTCGATGGCGCCGTAACGGGTGGCGAAGCGGACCGAGTCGATCCGGTCGGCCGACCGGCGCACGTCCACGATCACCGCTCCCGTGACGGCCTGGATGCCGTGGGCCGCGACCGTCTGCTCCACCCACCTCCCGAGGCGCACCTCGTCGTAGCCGACGGTGGTGGTGTGCCCGCTGCGGTAGAACAGGTCACCGGTGGACTCGAGGTCGGCGAACAGGTCGTCGAACAGGCCGTGGGTGAGCCTGCGGTGCTCCGGCGCGTTGCCGAACACCCCGCAGAACAGCCCGATCAGCGAGTTGACCATCTGCCCGCCGAGCACCGGCAGCGCGTCGACGAGCACCACGGAACGCCCCAGCTTCGCGGACTCGACGGCCGCCGAGAGGCCCGCGATCCCGGCGCCGACGACGCACACGTCGGCCGTGACCTCGTGCGCTGCGCTCCCTCGTGGACGGGTGACGGTGCGGACCGGGAGGTCCGTGAGCGGGTGCGGCATGCGTCACAACGTAGGAAGCCGCGGTGCGCGCGCGGAAATAGTGAATCCGTCTGCGCGCCATCGACCCGCCTGATAACGGCAGGTCAGAGTCGTGCTGCGGCCGCGATCACGGTGTCGCGCAGCCACCGGTGCGCCGGGTCGCGGTCGCGGTCGGCATGCCACCAGAAGCGCTCCACGATCGGCTCCGGGTCCCCGGGGCAGGGCAGCACCCGCAGCCCCAGCGGCTCGGCCACCTGCCGCGCGAGCCGCTCCTGCATCAGCGCGACGCGGTCGGTGCCCGCCACGAGGTAGGGCACCGCCTGGTAGCTCTCGACCCGCACGCGGATCTCCGGGCGGATGCCGAACAGCGCGAGCTGGCGGCTCATCGGTGCACCCGACGGGTTGCCGCGGTCGGGCTGGAACGGCGCCACCCACGGCAGCGCCGCCAGCCGCTCCACCGTGAGCCCCTCGTCGACGTCCGGGTTGGCGGCGTCGGCGATGCACACCCAGCGGTCGGTGAACAGCTCGACCGACCGCACCGACGCCAGCTCGAACCGGTCGACCGGTGGCGACACCATCCCGTCGATCAGGGTGATCGTCTCGGCGAAGTCGAGCGCGAACGCCTCCCGCACCAGCCGCACGTGCAGGTCCACCCCGGGCGCCTGCGCCCCGATCGCCGTGGACAGGTGCCTGCCCAGCACCGCGATCGTGTAGTCGGCCATGAGGAGCGTGAACTCGCGGCGCGACGTGCCCGGGTCGAACCGGCTGCCCGTCGCGAACAGCCGCTCCGCCGCGGCGCACACCGTCTCCACGTGCTCGGCCAGCTGCATCGCGAGCGGCGAGAGCCGGTACCCCGAGCGCGCGCGGATCAGCAGCTCGTCGTCGAAGTGCCTCCGCAGCCGCGACAGCGACGCGCTCGCCGCGGGCTGCGACACCCCGATCCGCGCCGCCGCCCGCGTCACGTTCCGCTCGCGCAGCAGCTCCCGCAGCGCGACCAGCAGGTTCAGGTCGAGGTTCGCCAGGTGCGCGGCCGGCTGGCGCGGACGTGCGGTCACCGCCACTCGCCCACGGGGCAGGCGATCGGAGCGGGCATGCCGCCAGGTTGCCCGCAGAGGTGATCGCCGCACAACCCGGCTGCTACCTCCTTTCGGGGGCTCCCCTCCGGTGCGCGGGACCTGGATCGTGGTTCGCGGCGACCCAGGAGGTGGCGGATGGCTCCGTTGCTGCAGCAGGCCTTCCGGCGCAAGCCGGTGTCGGTGATGGCCGCCGAGACCGGCGTGGACGGGCACGGTGGCGGTCAGCTCGCCCGCACGATCGGGCTGTTCCCGCTCACGATGATCGGGGTCGGGGCGACGATCGGGACGGGGATCTTCTTCATCCTGAGCGAGGCGGTGCCGGTGGCGGGGCCGGCGGTGGTGTGGTCGTTCGTGATCGCCGGGGCGGTCGCGGGGCTCACGGCGCTGTGCTACGCCGAGCTGGCGAGCGCCGTGCCGGTGTCGGGGTCGTCCTACTCGTACGCGTACGCGACGCTGGGAGAGGTCGTCGCCATGGGAGTGGCGGCATGCCTCCTGCTCGAGTACGGCGTGTCGGGCGCGGCGGTGGCGGTGGGGTGGTCGCAGTACCTCAACCAGCTGCTGGGCAACCTGTTCGGGTTCCGGATCCCCGACGTGCTGTCCCAGTCGCCGGAGGGTGGTGGGCTGATCAACCTGCCCGCGGTGGTGCTGATCGGGCTGTGCGCGCTGCTGCTGATCCGGGGGGCGAGCGAGTCGGCGAAGGTCAACGCGGTCATGGTGGTCCTCAAGATCGCGGTGCTGGTGATGTTCGTCCTCATCGGCGCGACCGGTTGGAGCAGCGACAATCTCGCCGACTTCGCCCCGTACGGGTTCGCGGGCGTCACCGGGGCCGCCGGGATCATCTTCTTCGCCTACGTCGGGCTGGACGCCGTGTCCACCGCGGGGGAGGAGGTCAAGGACCCCCGCCGCACGATGCCGCTCGCCATCATCCTGGCGTTGCTCACCGTCACGTCGATCTACGTGGCGGTGGCGCTCGTCGCCGTCGGCGCGCAGGCCCAGGCGCGGTTCGAGGGGCAGGAGGCCGGGCTGGCCGCGATCCTGGAGGACGTGGTGGGCGCCAGCTGGCCGGGCACGGTGCTGGCTGCCGGGGCCATCATCTCGATCTTCAGCGTCACGCTGGTGGTGATCTACGGCCAGACGCGGATCCTGTTCGCGATCGGCCGCGACGGGATGCTGCCCGGCTTCTTCGAGCGGGTGAACGCCCGCACGAGAACCCCGGTGAACAACACGGTGGTGGTCGCGATCGCCATCGCGCTGCTGGCCGGGTTCCTGCCGATCGACTTCCTCGCCGAGATGACGAGCATCGGCACGCTGGTGGCGTTCCTCGTCGTCTCCATCGGCGTGATGGTGCTGCGGCGCACCGCGCCCGACCTGCCGCGCGGGTTCCGGGTGCCCGGCTACCCGGTGGTGCCGGTGCTGTCGGTGCTCGGCTGCCTGTGGATCATCATCGACCTGCGGCCGGTCACGATCGCGGTGTTCGGGATCTGGGTGGCGGTCGTGCTGGTCTGGTACTTCACCTACGGCATCCGGCACTCCCGGTTGCGGCCGGGCGGTGTGGCCGGGGACGTGTCATGACGCTGCTCGTCGGGATCCCGCGCGACGAGCGCGCCGCGGCCGCGGTGCACCTGGGTGTGCTGCTCGCGCGCTCCCTCGACGAGGACCTGCTCGTGTGCACGGTGGTGCCGCCACCGTGGCCGCCGGGGATGGGCCGGGTCGACGCCGAGTACCAGGCCTACCTCGACCGCGACGCGCAGGAGGCGATAGAGCGGGCGCGCGAGCTGATGCCCGCCGATCTGAGCGTCACCTATCAGGTCAGGAGGGCGCGCTCGACGCCGACGGGCCTGGTGGAGGTGGCCGAGGAGCACGACGCGCGCCTGATCGTGCTGGGCTCGTCCGCCGCCGGGGTGCTGGGGCGGGTGGCCTTCGGCAGCGTCGCCCACCGGTTGCTGCACACGTCCCCGGTGCCGGTGGGGCTCGGCCCGCGCGGGTTCCGGTGCCGCGCCGACGCGCGGGTGCGCCGTGTGACCGCGGCGTTCGGCGCCACCGAGGGGGCGGACGAGCTGGTCGTCGCGGTGGCCGGGGTGGCGGCGCGGGCGGGTGCCGCGCTGCGGGTCGCGTCGTTCGCCGTGCGCCCGCGTACCCCGCTCACCGCCGGGGTCGGCTCCCGGGCCGAGGACGCCGTTGCGGTCGAGTGGGCCGCGGACGTCGCGCGGGCCCAGCAGGCCGTGCTGGACGAGGTCGGCCGGTTGCCGCGCCGGCCGTCGAGTACCGAGGCGGTGGTGGGGCACGGCATCGACTGGGCGAGTGCCATCGAGGACATCGGGTGGGAGGAGGGCGACCTGCTCGCCGTCGGCTCCAGCACCGCGGGCCCGCTGGAGCGGGTGTTCATCGGGTCGCGCTCGTCGCGGATCGTGCGGCACTCCCCGGTGCCGGTGGTGGTGCTGCCGCGTGCTGCGGCACAGTCGCTCGCCGACCGCGCCGAGCGCGGTTAGGTTGAGTTCATGACGATCTCCGTTGGCGACCGGATCCCCGACGCCGAATTGCGCACGATGACCCCGGACGGCCCCACCGTCGTGAAGAGCGGCGACGTGCTGGGCACCGGCAAGGTCGTGCTCTTCGCCGTGCCGGGTGCGTTCACCCCGGGCTGCTCCAACGTGCACCTGCCCGGCTTCGTGGAGCGGGCGGACGAGCTCAAGGCCAAGGGCGTCACGCGGATCGCGTGCGTGGCCGTGAACGACCCGTTCGTGATGGACGCGTGGGGCAAGGCCCACGGCGTCGGCGACGACATCGTGATGCTCTCCGACGGCAACGGCGAGTTCACCGCCGCGATGGGCCTCGAGCTCGACGCCAGCGGGGCCGGGCTCGGGCGGCGTTCGAAGCGCTACGCGGCCATCGTCGATGACGGCGTGCTCACCAGCATCGACGTCGACGAGAAGGGCATCGACCTCTCGACCTGTTCGAACCTGCTGCTCAAGCTCTGAGCTCTACAGTCCGAGCGCCTGCTTGAGCTGGGTGGCGTGCCGGCGCGCGACGGGCACGGTCTCGCGGGTGCGGGAGTCGGTGGCGAGGAAGAGCGCGCCCTTGAAGCCGTGCTCGACCTCGCGCACCCGGCCGAGGTTCACCAGGAACCGGCGGTGGACGCGCAGGAATCCCTTGTCCTCCAGCTGCTGCTCGAGGCGGTCGAGACCCCGGGTGGCGGCGACGAGGCGGCCCTGGTCGGTGCTCAGCCAGACGGTGTTGTGGTCGGCCTCGGCGAAGCGGATCTCGCGCGGGTCGAGCAGCACCCAGCGGTCGTCGCGCTGGGCCACGATGCGGCTGGGCATCGCGGGGGCCGCGGCAGCGGTGACGGGCTCGGGGGCCGGCGCGTCGAGGTTGGCGGCGCCGTCGGCGGCGCCGAAGGCGAGCAGCATCCCGATCAGCTGGGTGCCGGTGAGGACCGGGTGCACCGCCACCGGGATGGTGACGCCGAGGAACGGCACGTGGATGAGCGTCGAGCCCGTCCAGCTCGGGTCCTTCCTGGCCCGCTCGACGGCGCGCCGTACGAGCCGCGGCAGCGTGGGCAGCTGCGGTGTCCAGCGGTGGGTGGGGGAGTAGGCGGGCTGGTCGGCGGGCGTGCCGAGCAGCGCGGCGGCCTCGCTGTTGGCGAGCACCACGTTCCCGGCGAGGTCGACCGCCGCCACCGCGGTGGCGGGTGCGGCGCGGAAGTCGGTGAGGGCGGCCGCGAGCTTCGTGCCGCTGAGGTGGGCCCGGTGGCGCAGCTTCGCCTCGGTCAGGGAGGCGACGCGCCCGAGCCACGGGAGCACGGCGTCCGACAGCGGCGTCTGCCAGCAGGAGATGTTGAGGACGGCCAGCGGGTCGTGGGTGACGGCGTCGCGCACGGCGACCCCCGCGCACACCCATCCCTGGAAGCCGCGGCACCAGTGCTCCGGGCCGCGGACCAGCACCGGGCGGTGGCTCTCCAGCGCCGTGCCCATGCCGTTGGTGCCGCTCGCCCACTCCGACCAGGTGGACCAGGGGGCGAGGTTGCTCTCGGCCGCCATGTCGAGGATGTACTTGCTGCCCCAGGTGCCCAGGATCCGGCCGTCGCCGTCGGCCACGGTGACCACGCCGTCGACGCCACCGAGTTCCTGCGCCGCTGACGCGGCCTGGCCGCCGAGCGCCGCGTAGACGACGTCGTGGTCGATCGAGTGCGAGCCCGCCTCGGCAGCGGGCGGCGCCCGGTCCAGGTGCGGGTCCACCGCGTACTCCTCGCGGCACCGGTACCAGGACATGAGGATCTCCGGCCGCACCCCCTGCACCGTCTCGGCCCCGGCCGCGAAGCGCTCCCACGCGGCCACGGTGGTACGCAGGTCGTCCCCGGCGAGCACCACACCGCTCGTTGCGCCGGAAACCCCGTTCGTTCTCCCCTGTGCGCCGTTCACCCCATCCCCCTTTGGACGTGGGAGGTCGCGATCCAGGATCGGATCATCGGGCGCGCGCACCGAATGGAACCACCCGAACGGGTTCCGCCTGTGCGTCACGACCAACCGCGCACCAGGCTAACCAGCCCGCCGAAGGTGGACCTAGGGCTGAACGCGCTACAGGGCGGGGCACGTCTGGAGGTGGCGTTGATGCGGGTGGCGGACCTCCGTCCGACGATCGGCCGCCGTCTCGCGTCCACCGCCGCCGTTCCGCGCCCGGACCGGGTCGTCGACGAGGACAACCGCATTGGGAGGTGGAGTCCGTGACGAGTACCGCGCAAGAGCGGTCCAGCCTGATGAGCAAGCTCGGGTTGGATGCGCAGAACAAGGGGCCGCTGGGTCGGCTGCTGGCGTCCGGGAACATCGGGCAGGCCACGGAGCGCAGCGACGGCAAGATGGAAGCGACCATCCGGATCAACCAGGACGAGCTGACCTTCGACCCCCAGATCCTCGTGCTGCCCCACGGCGGCGACGTCGAGCTGACGCTCATCAACGACGACAAGAACACCCATTGCGCGCTGCTGCCGAGCAACGGCGACCGCAAGTTCATCTGGCTGGTGAACCACTCCCGGGGGCGGGCCACGCTCAACCTCGACGGCCCCGGTTACTACTGGTACAGCTCGCCGACCGGCAACGACGAGGGCCGGGGGCTGACCGGCGCGATCGTGGTGCTCGGCGAGGTACCGCCGGAGGCCCGTCTCGACCGACCCGAACAGCCGCGGCCGTAGGGAGGAGCAGATCATGACCACTGCCGACTACGTCGACGCCGGTGAGGCCATCGACCAGGGAACACTGAGCGGCAAGCACGGCACGGCACCGCCTGTGGTGTCCGACCTCGACTACGAGCGCATCCTCAACGCCTCGTCGGAACCGCACAACTGGATGACCTACTACGGTGCCTACAACGGCCAGCGGTACAGCTCGCTCGACCAGATCAACACGGAGAACGTCAAGCGGCTCACGCCCGCGTGGATGTTCCAGGCCGGCACGAGCGGCATGATCGCGGGCGCGTCGACCTACGCGTTCGAGGCCACCCCGATCGTCGTCGACGGCGTGATGTTCGTCAGTGGCTGGGACGGCTGGGTGTGGGCGCTCGACGCGCGCTCCGGCGAGGAGATCTGGCGGTACAAGCACGCCGTGCCCTTCGACGTCTCGCTGTGCTGCGGGAACGTCAACCGCGGGGTCGCGGTGGCCAAGGGCAAGGTCTTCGCGGTCACCGGCAACGCCCACGTCATCGCGCTCGACGCGGAGACCGGCAGGAAGGTCTGGGACAAGACCTACGGCGACGTGCGCGCGGGCGAGAGCGGCACCGTCGCACCGCTGATCGTGAAGGACATGGTGATCGTCGGGAGCTCCGGCGGCGAGTTCGGCGTGCGGGGTCACCTCGACGCGTTCGACCTGGAGAACGGCGAGCACCGGTGGCGCTGCTACATGGTGCCCAAGCCGGGTGAGCCGGGCTCGGACACCTGGCCCGCCGACGGCGAGGCCTGGCAGCGCGGCGGTGCGAACTGCTGGCTCACGGGCACCTTCGACCCGGAGACGAACCTGCTGTACGTGGGCACCGGCAACCCGGCGCCCGACTTCGACGGCGAGGTCCGCGAGGGCGACAACCTCTACACCGACAGCATCGTGGCCGTCGACGTCGACCAGGGGCAGATCCGCTGGCACTACCAGTGCACGCCGCACGACGTGTGGGACTACGACAGCATCGCCGAGTGCATCCTGTTCGAGTCGGGTGGCCGCAAGATGCTGGGCCACTTCGACAAGAACGGCTACTTCTTCGTGCTCGACCGCACCGACGGCTCGCTGGTGCAGATCACCCCGTTCGTGGACCGCATCACGTGGGGGGCGATCACGCGCGACGGCCAGGTGACGCCCAAGGTGTACCCGGACAAGGAGGGCGACCCGGTCCACTTCTACCCGGGGCCGGCCGGCGCCAAGGAGTGGACGCACGCGTCCTACAGCCCGAAGACGGGGCTGTTCTACGTGCCGGTGCAGGACGTGGGTGCCACGGCCACGCGGCGGCGCAGGGAGTTCAAGGAGAGCATCCCCTACTGGGGCGCGGGCGTGAACGTCGACCTGGACAACATGACCGGGTCCGTCAGCGCGTTCGACGCGAACGGCGAGGAGAAGTGGCGCTGGCGCGCACGGCTGCCCATGTGCGCCTCGACGCTGGCCACGGGTGGCGACCTGGTGTTCGCCGGTGAGCCGTCGGGCGAGTTCAACGCGCTCGACGCCCGCAGCGGCGAGCAGCTGTGGCAGTTCCAGTGCGGCAGCGGCCACCACAGCAGCCCGATGACCTACAGCGTGGACGGCAAGCAGTACATCGCCGTGCCGGTGGGCTGGGGCGGCTGGGCCGAGGGCTTCCTGCCCGGGATGCTCGGCGCGGGCCACGGCAGCGCGTTGATCGCCTTCGCCCTGCCCGAGTAGACCGCGATCGATTCGCCGGTCCGGGGAGACACCGCCGGAAGGAGGTGACAGACATGGAACTCGTGGAGTGGGAGGCCCCCGACTTCGAGGAGATCGCGTGCGCTCCTGAGGTGACGATGTACGTCGCCCGCGTGGACGACTGATCCGCCATTTGATCACCGCGGCACCGGGGAGCGCCGGAATTCCGGCGTCCCCCGGTGTCGTGCTGCCCTGTCCATCCGCACAGGTGCACCCGTCACCGTGCCTGCCGGTGACCTTGCGCTCACGTCCCGCGAACATCCACGATCGAATGTCTTCGCGGAAGACGGTATGCGTGCTCAAGGGGGAGCGGCCGAATGACGTCCATACTCATCTTCGCCGCCGGCGCGGCGGTGTTGATCTACAGCGCCGAGAAGTTGATCGCCTATCTGGTGGGCGCGGCGCGGGGCCTGGCGGTGTCGCTGTTCCTGCTGGCCATCCTGTTCACCGGGATCGAGTTCGACGATCTCATCTTCGGTGTCGTGCTCAACCTCGAAGGGCTCGAGGACGTCGCGCTCGGTGTCATCTTCGGCACGGTCATCTCGCTCACGGGACTGGTGCTCGCCGTGGCCGCGCTCGTGGCCCCCTCGCGCGTGGAGATCCCGAAGGACTACATCGCGATCTTCGCGGTGGCCCCGTTGGTGCTGCTGGTCCCCGCGATGCTCGGCGAGCTCGGTGTGGCCCTCGGGATCGTGCTCATCCTGCTCTTCGTCGTGTTCATCGCCTACGTCGCCTACCGCGAGTCCCGGCGCGCGGTGCCGACGTTCCGCAGCACCGAGGTGCTCGAGCGCCTGGACACCCCCGAGCTCGCCACCGCCATGGCCGGTGGCAGCGGTGGCACGGGCGGTGGCGGCGGTGGCCACAGCGCCGGGGAGCTCTACGAGACCGGCGAGCTGGGCGAGTCGAAGGCGGTCGAGCGGCCCGGCTGGGTGTCGATGCTGCTGGCGCTGCTCGCGCTGGTGGGCCTCGTGGCCGGCGCGTGGGCCATGACGGAGGGCACCGAGGGCATCCTCGAGGACTTCGCGATCAGCGGCACCATCTTCGGGGCGACGATCGCGACGCTCGTGCTGTCGCTCGAGGACATCTTCCTCACCGCGGAGCCCGCCCGCCGCGGCGCACCGGCGATCGGCGTCGGCAACATCATCGGCAGCGTCGTGTTCTCCGTGACGGCCAAGGTCGGCATCATCGCCCTGATCGGCGGCACCCTCCTGATCACCCCCGACTTCTTCAGCTGGCACCTGCCCGCCCTCGTCGTGATCAACGGCTTCGCGGCGTACGCGCTGTACACCGGGTACCTGCGCCGCTGGCACGGCGCGGCGCTGCTGATCGGCTACGTCGTCTACTGGGCCGTCAGCTTCTCCGCGTTCGGGCTGGTGCCCGTCGACGACGCCCCGGGCGCCGAGGAGGACGACGACCGGCCCGGGATCGAGGCCCCGGCCGTGCCGGGCGCACCGGCCGACGACGACGCACCTGCCGTCACGGACGACGACGATTAGCTAGCCTGCGAGCAGGCGGGACCGCACCGCCTCGGACCGCGCGGCGTCGGCGATGGTGAGCGCCATCGCCAGCCCCGCGTCGTGGACGAACCGGTCGCCCTCCGGGCCGCCCGCCGCGGCCGCGAACGCCGCGGTGTGGTTGCCGTCCTCGGGCGGGAGGTCGAACGACAGCATCGGGTGCAGCGCGGGCACCTGCAGCGACACGTTGCCCATGTCGGTCGAGCCGAACATCGTGTCCGGGTAGTCGGGGAAGGTCCGGCCGATGGCCCTGGCGTTCTTCTCGAACAGCGGGGCGAGGTCGGGGTCGTGCCGGAACTCCCGGTAGATCGACGACAGCTGCGTGTACGCCACCGTGGTGCCGGTGGCCACGGCACCGGCGTCGAAGCAGCGGCGCACCCGCTCCCACACGTCCTCGACCTCGGCGATGGTGTCGCAGCGGATCATGCACTGCACCACGGCCCGGTCGGCGATGACGTTGACGGCCGCGCCCGCTTCGGTGACGAGGTGGTGCACCCGGATGCCGTCGGGCAGTTGCTGGCGCAGCAACCCGATGGCGGTCTGCGCCACCACCGTGGCGTCCGCGGCGTTCAGGGCGTTCCACGGGCGCGAGGCGTGCGCGCCCCGGCCCGTGTAGGTCACCTCCCAGGACAGCGAGGCGCGCAGCCGCGGTTCGACCACGTCCTTGAGCGACGGGTGGACCATCATCGCCGCGTGCGTGCCGTCGAAGGCACCGCGGTTGACCATGATCTCCTTGCCCGTGCCGCGTTCCTCGGCCGGCGTGCCGAAGACCCGGACGGTGAGCCCGAGCTCGTCGGCGTGGGGGGCCAACGCCAGCGCCGCGCCCACGGCCGCCGCCGCGATCGTGTTGTGGCCGCACCCGTGGCCGATGTCGGGGAGGGCGTCCATCTCCGCACAGATCCCGAACACCAGTTCGCCCGATCCCGCCGACGCCACGAACGCCGTGGGGAGGCCGGCCACGCCCTTCTCCACGGTGAACCCGCCGGACTCGAGGGCCGCCACGAGCGCCGCCGACGTGTCGTGCTCCTCGAAGGCGAGCTCCGGGTGGGTGTTGATCCGGTGCGAGAGCTCCAGCACCGCGTCCAGGTGCTGCGTGAACTCGTGCGTGATGCGTGCGCCGATGCCGGTCACCGTGGCAGGTCCTTCCCGTTGAGCACGTGGTCGACGATCTGGGCGTGCGTGGCGAACCAGACCCGCCCGCGCTGCGCCGCGATGTGTTCGAGCAGCTCGGTGAGCACCGAGATGCGCGAGCGGTGCCCGATGCAGTGCGGGTGCAGGGTGAGCTGGAAGATCCCGCCTTCGGCGAGGGCCACGTCGAACTCGTCGCGCCAGATCGACAGCACCCCGCGGGGTGGCGTGTAGGGCCGCAGCGAGCCGAACCGGTCCATCATGAAGTACGGCATGTCGTCGCGGATCCACTCGACAGGCAGCTCGACCACACCGGTGGGCTCGCCGTCGGCGAGGATCTCGTAGCAGTCGTCGTCGGCCATCAGCGACGAGTCGTAGGTCAGGCCCAGCTCGCGGATGATCTGCAGCGAGTGGTCGGAGAAGTCCCAGGACGGGGTGCGGATGCCGACCGGCCTCGTGCCGGTGAGGCGTTCGAGGGTGTCGGCGGCCCGGAACGCGAGGTCGCGCTCGGCGGCGGCCGGGAGGTGGGTGTTGCGCTCGTGGATCCAGCCGTGCAGCGCCACCTCGTGGCCGGCGTCCACGTAGGACTTGACCTCGCCGTCGTGCAGCAGCGCCGACACGGCGGGCACGAAGAACGTCGACGGCGCGCCGAACCGCTCCAGCAGCCGCAGGATCCGCGGCACGCCCACGCGCGCGCCGTACTCGCCCTGCGACAGCTTGCCCGGCAGCACCTCGCCGTCGCGCAGCGCGGGCGTCTCGTGGTCGGAGTCGAACGACAGCGCCACGGCCACCCGCGCGCCGCCCGGCCACGACGCGGGCCGCAGCGGGCGCCCGGCCCGCACGCGTCCGACGTGCCCGCGCCAGGTGGGCTCGTCCCACTGCCATGGCTGTTGCTGCGTCATGCGATCTCCTCCAGGACGTCGGTACGCCGCACGGTGCCGTCGTCGTCGACCACGACGGACGGGTCGAAGTGGCGCGTGGCCTCCGCGAACCGCGCGAGGATCGAGGCCGCCACCTCGGGCCGGGGCAGGACCGGGCTGCTGTCCGCGTCGAGCTCCACGGGGTCCAGGCGCAGCTCGGGCCCGCCGGGTGCGCCCAGCCGCACGCGGAACACCGCGCTCTCGAACCAGGGGCCGGACAGCAGGGCGGCGCGGTAGGGCGGGGCCGGGTGGGCGTCCTCCCGCACGACCATCGAGTCGGGGCGCCACCCGTCGCACCAGTCGAAGCGGAAGTTCCCGGTGGAGTAGAGGATCAGCCCCTCGCGGTAGAACTCGACGGGGTGCAGGCAGTGCGGGTGGTGCCCGATCACCAGGTCGGCCCCGGCGTCGACAAGTCGCCTGGCCAGGGGTTGCTGGTACTGCGCGAGCGGCCCCTGCGTCGCCGGCAGGTAGCAGAACGGCACGCCCCAGTGCAGCGCCACGACCACCACATCGGTGTGCCGCTTCGCATCCGCGATGGCGGCCTCCGCGACGCGCACGTCCGACTCGTGCGCCCACGAGTGCACGAAGGGCGGGGTGCCCGGGGTCTCGTCGAGGAAGGTGGAGTCGAACTCGACGCTCTGGCGCACCCGGATGGGAGCGATGCCCGCCCGGTCGGCGGTCGCGTTGGCGCCCAGCGGCAGCGCCGAGCAGAAGCTGAAGAACGCGAGGCTGCCGCCCCCGGCGGCCACCACGCGGGGCCGCGTGGCCGCGGCGCGCGTCTCCCCGAACCCGGCGTGGCCCACGCCCGCGGCGTCGAGGGCCCGGACCGTGTCGCGCATGCCCTCGGCGCCGAAGTCCATCGCGTGGTTCGTGGCCAGCGAGACCAGGTCGAACCCGAGCCCGGCCAGCTCCGCGGCGCCCGCGACGGGGGCGCGCATCGTCACCAGCTTCTCGGCCCGCACCCCACCCGAGGTGAGCGGCACCTCGAGGTTCCCGATCGTCAGGTCGCCACCGCGGAGCAGGCCGTAGGCGGGGTCTCCCGGTCCCGGCTGGCCCGGAGTGGTCGCCGCGCGTCCGACGGCATCGCCCACGACCACGTCGCCCACCACCACCAGGTCCATCACGCGCCCACCACCCCGGCCACGAGGGCGGCCGTGCGCTCGGGCGACTCCACGGGGAAGTGGTGGGTGCCCAGGTCGACGAGCTCGAAGCGGATGCGGTCGCCGTAGCGCGCCACGGCCTCCGGGCTCACCAGCGCGCGCACCCCGAACACCGTGACGGGCTGGGTGAGCTCGGCCAGCGCGTCGTCCATGTGCCACCGCACGAGCCCCTCGAGCGAGCGCAGGCCCGCGGGCTGGCGCACGGCCGCCATCTTCGCGACGTAGGTGTCGTTCAGCGCGGGGTCGGTGCCCGGCGGCGAGCCCGACGCGACCATGCCCCGCATCGCCGCGGTGAAGTCCTCGCGGAACGGCCGCAGCACCGCCTCGACGTGCTCCTCGGTCTGCGGGGGGAACAGAGCGAGGTAGTGCAGTCCGTCGAGGGCCACCACGTGGGTCACGACGTCGGGCAGCTGCCGACCGAGCTCGACGGCCACCGCGGCACCCAGCGAATGCCCCACCACCGTGCAGCTCGTGACCCCTTCGGCCGCCAGCACCGCGGCCGCGTCGCGGGCGAACTCGGCCATCGTCCAGTCGTCGCGGGTGGAGCGGGACCCGCCGTGCTCGGCGAGGTCGACCGCGAGCACGCGGCAGTGGTCCGGCAGGAACGCGGTGACCGCGTCGAAGTCGGTGCGGTTGCACCCCCAGCCGTGGATGAACACCACGGCCGGCCCGTCGAGCGGGCCGCTCGCCGAGTACCGGATCGTGGTGTGGTCGCAACGCCGGACCTCCCGGGTCTGCGCGGTCGTCCGCTCGTGCATCGGGTGCCTCCTCACAGGGCGCGGTGGTACTGGCTCGGCCAGGCCGAGGTGTCGTCGGGGCGGTGGCGCAGCAGCAGGTAGGGGTCGCGCAGCAGCGCGCGCCCGATCAGCACGGCGTCGGCGCGGCCGTCGGCCACCACGGCGGCGGCGAGGGCCGGGTCGGTGATCTGCCCGACCGGGGCGACCGGCAGGCCCGAGGCCTCCTTGAGCGCACCGGCGAACGCGACGTTGACCCCGTCGCGGGCGGGCGGGCGCGCGGCCAGGTCGCGGACCAGCCCGCCGGAGGAGACGTCGAGGAGATCGATGCCGATCGCCGCCAGCTCCTTCGCGAAGGCCGCCGCCTCGTCCACGGAGATGCCGCCCTCCACCCAGTCCGTGGCGGTGACCCGCACGAACACGGGCTTGTGCGCCGGGAAGGCGTCGCGCACGGCGCGGGCCACCCGCAACGGGAAGCGCACCCGGTTCTGCACGCTCCCGCCGTACCCGTCGGTGCGGATGTTGGACAAGGGTGAGAGGAACTGGTGCAGCAGGTAGCCGTGGGCGGCGTGCACCTCGACCACGTCGTAGCCGGACTGGTGGGCCAGCCGGGCCGACCGGTCGAACGCCTCGACGACCTCGTCCAGGTACGCCTGGTCGGCTTCCCGGGGCACACCCAGGTCGCCGAAGGGCACGGGTGAGGGCCCGACCCGTTCCCAGGCGCCCTCGGCCGCGGTGAGCGGGTCGTTCTGGCCGGCCCCTTCCCAGGGGCGCCGGTGCGCCGCCTTCCGTCCGGCGGCGAGCAACTGGATCGCGGGCACGCCGCCCTGGGCCCTGATGAACGAGGTCAGGCGCCGGTGCGCGGCGGCCTGCTCCTCGTTCCAGAGCCCGAGGTCACCCGAGGTGGTGCGGTGCCTCGCGCCGACCGCGGCGGACTCCACCACGACCAGGCCCACGCCGCCGACGGCGCGTGCGCCGTAGTGCACGAGGTGCCAGTCGGTGGGCGTGCCGTCCGGTGTCGCGGAGTACTGGGCCATGGGGGACATCCAGATCCGGTGGGGGACCGTGACGCCCCTGAGCGTCAGCGGGCTCGCCGCCGTCACGTCTGCGCCGGCCACGGAGGACCTCCTGTCGTCTTGACACACGAGATTACCGTAATACGGTCTTCTGGTCGATGGGTCACCGAGGTGCTCGACTGCCCGGTCCGCGGCCCTCACCTCCCTCCGAGCCGAAGGAATGCCGTGTCAGCAACGGAGCACGCAGCCGTGGTCGCCGCAGTCCCGACGAGGACGACCCGGCAGCAGAAGAAGTCGATCTTCGCGGGAGCGATCGGGAACGCGATCGAATACCTGGACTGGGGCATCTACGCGGCACTCGCCCCGGTGTTCGCGAGCCAGTTCTTCCCCGCGGGTGATCGGATCGCCGCGTTCCTGTCGACGCTGGCGATCCTCGCCGTCGGCTTCTTCGCGCGACCGGTCGGCGGCGCCGTTCTGGGCGCCTACGCCGACCGGCACGGCCGCAAGAAGGCGCTCACGCTCACCGTCGGCATGATGTCGGCGGGTGGCCTCGCCATCGCCGTGTGCCCGACCTACGAGCAGATCGGGGTGCTCGCCCCGCTCGTGCTGCTGGTCGCCCGGCTCGTGCAGGGCTTCTCCGCGGGAGGTGAGTGGCCCAGCTCCGTGTCCTACATCGTGGAGAACGCGGCACCCGGGAGGCGCGCGTTCGCAGGGTCCTTCCAGCAGGTGTCGACGGCGGCCGGGATGCTGCTCTCCGCGCTGCTCGCGCTGACCGTGACCGCGCTCCTCGACGACGCGCAGATGCAGGCGTTCGGCTGGCGGATCGCGTTCGCGGTGTCCGCCGCGCTCGGTCTGGTGGTGCTCTGGCTGCGGGTGCGCACGCAGGAGACCAGCAGCTTCGCCGCCGCGAAGGCCGCGGGCGCCCCGGACCGGCCGGTGCGGGCGCTGTTCGCCGGGCACAAGGTGAACATGCTGCGGGTGATCGGCATCTCGGTGCCCGGCACGATCATCTACTACCTGTGGATCACCACCATGCCCGGCTACGCCAGCACGACCACCGGCATCGGCCTCGACCAGGCGCTGTTCGCGAACTCGATCGCGGTGGTCGCGTTCATGGTGCTGCTCCCGCTGGGCGGGTGGGTGTCGGACCGCATCGGCAGGCGGCCCACCTACCTGTTCTTCGTGGTCGGCTTCGCCGTCTTCGCCTGGCCCGCCTACCGCAGTCTCGAGGACGGCGGCTTCGGCACCCTCCTGGTGATCGAGCTGATCGGGGTGGTGCTCCTCGTGGGCAACTCGGCCAACGTGGCCGCGATCTACGCGGAGCTGTTCCCGGCCGCGGTGCGCACCACCGGGACGGGGCTGCCCTACGCGGTGGCCGTGGCGGTGTTCGGCGGCACCGCGCCCTACTTCACCACCTGGCTCACCGGCAACGGGCACCAGGACAAGATCTGGATCTACATCGTCGCGGCGTCCGCGGTCGGCGTGCTCACGATCGTGACCATGCCCGACGGGGCGTGGCGGCGCGAGCTCGACTGAGCGGGATCAGGTGGCCGAGAACAGCCTGCTGATCTCGGCCGCCGCCGCCACCACCAGCGGCGCGAGGGTGTCCTCCCGGGTGGGGTCGTAGCGCATCTCGGGCACGGAGAGGGTGAGCGCCGCGACCGGCCGGCCCGCGGAGTTGGTGATGGCCGCGCCGATGGAGGCCACGTGCGGCCGGTACCACGACGACGAGCCGTGCAACGCGTACCCGCGCTCCGCCGTGCGGGCGATCTCCTCGCGGATCTCGGCGGGGTCGGGCAGCGGGGACCGGGCGAACTCCGTGAGTTCCTGGCTCAGGATCTCCTCGACCTCGGCCTCGTCGAGGCGCGCCATGATCGCCATCCCGCCGGTGGTGGCGCGCAGCGGGACGCGGGCCCCGATCTCGAGGAAGACGCGCACGACCTGCGTGGTGTCCTCGCGCGCGACGATGACGAGGTCCTCGCCGTCCCGCACGCCGAGCAGCACGGTCTCGTCGGTCTCGGTGGCGAGGCGCTTGAGCACGGGCGCCGCCACCTCCTGCAGCCCCTCGGCGCCCGCCCCGCGCAGCCGCGCCCGCTCGGCCTCCACGATGCGCTGCCGCGCGGCGAGCTCACGCAGCGCGGTGGCCGCGGCGTTGCGGACGTGCAGCTCGCACGCCTCCCGGGCGGCGTCGGGGTCACCGCGCACGGCCGCGGCCTCGTGGATGGCGGCCAGCTCGCGCACCGTCTCCGGTGCGCGCCGCTCGGCCTGCATGGACAGCCCGCGCAGCATCTGCACGCGGGCGTGGATGCCGCGCAGCGTCGACTCGATCACCGGGTTCACCGCGCCGGCGATGAGGATGTCGTAGAACTCGTCCTTCATCGCGAGCCGTTCCGGCAGGTCGACCGTGGCGTAGGTGCGCGTGAGGCGCTGGATCAGCTGCCCCATCTGCTCGCGCTGCGCGGCGGTGGCGCGCTCGGCGAACAGGGCTCCGGCCAGCCCTTCCAGCGCGCCGCGCACCTCGAACAGCGCCTTCGCGTCGAACGCCGTGAGCTCGGTGATCACCGGCCCGCGGTTGGGCACGATGGTGACGAGCCCCTCGGACTCCAGCTGCCGCAGCACCTCGCGGATGACCGTGCGGGACACCTCGTAGCGCGCACACAACCGCGCCTCGACCAGCCGCTCCCCGGGTTCGAACTCCGCCGCGAGGATGTCCTGGCGGAACACTTCGAGCACCTGGGACCGCAGTGGCGCCGCCACGTGCCGCACCCGTTGTGCCGCCACGCGCTCTCCTTCCACCCGCTTCGAGGTATCACAGTAATACGGCGGGTGGTCCCGGCGCGTCGCCGGCGGCTGCGCGTCAGGGGAGCGGGGAGACCGCCGCGATCAACGCCAGCGTAGCGACGCCGACCCTCACCTGCCGTGGGGTTCCGGCGCGGTGAGAGGCACCGCTGTCAGCTGCTCCGAGACGTGCCAGATGCGCTCGGCGTCCTCGGTGCTGCGGAGCGGGCGGTAGAGGGGCTGCGCGGTGGGGGCGCCGGAGAGGCCGCCGAACCTGCTCGGGCCGTAGAGCAGACCGCCGCGGGCGTCCGGGGAGGTCGCGGCGAGCAGCGCCGGCAGCACCGCGGTCTCGACCGTGCCCATGACGCGCCAGCGGGACAGCGTGCGGATCATGCGGTACTGGCGGACCTCCTGGACGCGGCCCAAGCCGGGTTGGGCGGCGAGCAGGTTGGTCGGAGCGACTCCGGGGTGGGAGATGGTGCTGGTGATGTCCCAGCCGCCGGCCTGGCTGCGCCGGTCGAGCTCGAGTGCGAAGAGCCCGAGCGCGATCTTGGACTGCGCGTAGGCGCGGCGGCTGTGGTAGGAACGCTCCCAGTTCAGATCGTCCCAGTTGATTGTGCCGAAGCGGGCGGCGATGCTGAGCTGGGTCGTCACCCGGGCCCGTCCCGCGCGCAGCAGGGGCAGCAGGTGCGCGACGAGGGCGACGTGACCGAGGTGGTTGGTGCCCCATTGCAGCTCGAACCCGTCGACGGTGGTCAGCCGCTCCGGGGGGTCCATCACGCCGGCGTTGTTGACGAGGATGTGGATCGGACGGCCCTCGTCGCGCAGGGTTCGGCCCAGGGCGGCGACGGAAGCGAGCGAGGACAGGTCGAGCTCGCGCAGGGAGACGTGCGCGCCGGGCACCTGGTCGGCGATCCTCCCGATCGCGGCGTGTCCCTTGCGGGGGTTGCGGACGGGGAGCAGGACCTCTGCTCCGGCGGCGGCGAGCCTGGTGGCGAGGCCGAGACCGAAGCCGTCGCTGGCTCCGGTGACCACGGCGAGCTTCCCGGACAGGTCGGGGACGGTGATGTCGGGTCGGGTGGGTGGCATGGCGTACTCCTGTGTCGTCGGGTCTGCGTTACCGGTCCGGCCCGGCCGACCGGCGGATGGCGCGGCGGGCAGCGGCCACGGTGAAGGCGGCCAGCACGAACGGCACCGGCATGACGGCGACGTCCATGGCGGCCATCGCGGCCAGCTGGTCGGCGAGGTAGAGAACCCCGCCGAGGGTGAAGTTGACGAAGCAAATTCCGGCCGCGACCAGGGAGGAGACGGTGTAGACCCGTCGCAGCGGGGCGTGCTGCCGCCAGCCGCGGGGCCCGCCGGACAGGCGGTTGAGCGCCAACCCCGTCAGCGGGCTGCCGATCAGCACCGAGCCGAGGAAGGCCAACGTCCACCCCGCGGGTAGCAGGGTGGGGACGAGGAAGAAGGCCCGGGCCTCCCCGGTGAAGGCGGCGACCAGCGCGCACACGGCGGCGACGACGAGACCGATCAGCGCTTCCCGGAGCGACTCCCGGCGCGCGAGGCGCACCCCGAACGCCACCGGGGCGGACACCGCGAGGGCGAGGAACGCCCACACCAGCCCGCCGAAGGCGTTGGCGGCGACGAACGCCACGGTGGGGGCGGCGGCGACGGCGATCCCGGTCCAGCCCCCCGCTTTCCGCACGGCCCGGCGCGTGGCCGAGCCGAGGGTGGGGCGCTCGTCGTCGACGGGGAGCCCGTGCTGGGGCGCCGTGGCCGTTCCGCTGTCCATGCGTCGTTCCTCCGGTGTGGGGGGCGGGTGCTGCCACCGAGACTCGCCCGTCGCCGGCCGGACAACCACGACCTCTCGATCCGTGGTTCGCCGCGCCCACCGCCGGTAGGAACGACGGGTACACCGGGAGAAGGAGGCGGGCCGTGATCGATCGGCCGGGACTGGCGGCGTTCCTCCGGCGCCGCCGCGAGTCACTGCAACCTGAGGACGTCGGCCTCCCGCGCGGGCACCGGCGCCGCACCAGCGGGCTGCGACGCGAGGAGGTCGCCGCCCTGTGCCACATGTCCACCGACTACTACGCCCGGCTCGAACGCGAACGCGGGCCGCAGCCGTCGGAGCAGATGATCGCCTCGATCGCCCAGGGCCTGCACCTCTCACTCGACGAACGCGACCACCTCTTCCGCCTGGCCGGGCACCACCCGCCCGTCCGGGGCGCGGACAGCGACCACGTCAACCCCGGGATGTTGCGGATCCTCGACCGCCTCGACGACACCCCCGCCGAGATCGTCACCGAACTCGGCGAGACGTTGTGTCAGAGCCCGCTCGGCGTCGCGCTCACCGGTGACACGACCGGGTTCACCGGCCCCGCGCGCAGCTCCGGCTACCGCTGGTTCACCGACCCCGCCACCCGTCGGTTGTACGCGCCGGAGGACCACCGGTTCCTGTCGCGGATGTACGCGTCGGGCCTGCGGGGGATCCTCGCGCTGCGCGGCCCCGCATCCCGGGCCGCGCACCTGGCCGACCTCCTCCTCGCGCAGAGCGCGGAGTTCCGCGCCCTGTGGGAGGACCACGAGATCGGCATCCACCCCCACGAGACCAAGCGTTTCGTGCACCCCGAGCTCGGCCGGTTGGAGCTGAACTGCCAGCGGCTGTTGGATCCCCAGCAGTCGCACTCCCTGATGGTCTACACCGCGGTCCCGGGCAGCGAGAGCCACGAGAAGTTGCAGCTGCTCTCGGTCATCGGGACCCAGACGGTGCGGTCGGACGGGTAGGAGCGCACCTGAAGTGGAGACGGTGTCCGGTATGCTGGCGGGTGGTCGTTCGGCTAGAGGCCGGGAGGTGTCGCTGGTGAGCTCGCCGTCCGCTCCCGCGCGCCGCGCCGACGCCGAGCGCAACCGCGCCAAGATCCTCGCGGCCGCGCGCAAGGCGTTCGCCGAGCCCGGTGACCTGCCGTCGATGGCGGAGATCTCGCGCCGCGCCGGAGTCGGCATGGCCACGCTCTACCGCAACTTCCCCAATCGCCAGGACCTGATCGCGGAGTTGTACCACGCCGTCGTCGACGACATCTGCCACGCCGCCGCGGCGGCCGAGGGCGACACCCCGGGCGAGGCGTTCTTCGGCTGGCTGCGCCGGTTCCACGCCGCGGGCGCGCGCAAGGGCCCGCTGGCGGCGCTGCTGTCGGCGGAGGCCGACGGCGACAGCCCCGTGCTGAACGAGAGCCGCTCCCGGGTGATCGCCGCAGGCGAACCCCTCCTCGCCGCGGCGCAGCGCAGCGGCGAGGTGCGCGCCGACGTCTCCCTCGGCGCCGTGCTGGACACGGTCGTCGCGGTCGCGCACATGCGCCACGACCTGGCCGTCACCGACACGATGGTGCAGGTGCTGTTCGACGGGTTGCGCCGCACGCCCGCCTGAGGTCGAGGCGCGCCGCCGCGACACCCGGCCGGGCCGGGGCTGTTGATCGAAGTGAGCGGTACGTCTCCGCGGGTGCGGCGACCGTGTGGACCTTCCCGAGGCCGGCGTCCTGCCGGGCCGTGATCGGCGCCGAGCCGCACCTGAGTGTTGTTGACACAGCTGTGGGGTGCTGCTCGGAGTTGTTGATCGGGGCGAGCAGTACGTCGCCGCGGGCGTGGCGACCGTGTGGTGCTTCTCGGGGCCCGGGTGGCGGCGCGGCGACGGCCGGCCGGGAACGGCGCGCCCGCCGCAGGCTCAGTCGAGTTCCGCGGAACCCGGGAACCGGTCAAGCTTTCACAATCGGATGCTTCGCATCCGTTCCTGAATACATCCAGGTGTACGCCAGTGAATTGATCGTCGTGCTGGCCTTTTTCTGGCCGTGAATCGAGCGGGGGTGGTGACGCGCGCCACGCCGCCGCGCAGAATTCCGCCCGCTCGTCCACTTCGGAGAAAGGTGGTAGCAACAATGACCGGCCCCGTCCTCGAACCAGCGGCGCAGGAGCTCGCGGATGCCACGTCCAGGCCGCCGTTCCTCTACGAGCTCGGCCCCGAGAAGGCGCGCAAGGTCCTCGACGACATCCAGGCCGCGCCGATCGACAAGCCCGACGTCGACGACAAGTGGATCACCGTTCCCGCGGCCGTGGGGGACGTCCGGGTACGCATCGTGAAGCCCGCCGGCACGGCGGGCCCGTTGCCGGCCCTGCTGTACGTCCACGGCGGCGGCTGGATCCTCGGCAACGCGGGCACCCACGACCGGCTCGTCCGCGAGCTCGCCGTCGGGGCGGACTGCGCGGTGGTCTTCGTGGAGTACGACCGGTCCCCGGAGGTCACCTACCCGGTGGCGGTCGAGCAGGCCTACGCCACGGCGCAGTGGATCGGCCGGGACGGCGCCGGCGAGAGCCTCGACCCGTCGCGGCTGGCCGTCGCGGGTGACTCGGTCGGCGGCAACATGGGTGCCGCGCTCACGCTGCTGGCCAAGCAGCGCGGCGACGTCACCTTCGTGCACCAGTCGCTGTACTACCCGGTGACCGACGCCGCCCAGGACACCACGAGCTACCGCGAGTTCGCGGACGGCCCGTTCCTCACCGCCAAGGCCATGGCCTGGTTCTGGGACGCGTACCTGCCCGATGCCGGCAAGCGCGCCGAGATCACCGTCTCCCCGCTGCGGGCGAGCCTGGACGACCTCGCGGGCCTGCCTCCCGCCTTCGTGGTGGTCGGCGAGAACGACGTGCTGCGCGACGAGGGGGAGGCCTACGCCCGCCGGCTGACGCAGGCGGGCGTGCCCACCACCAGCGTGCGCTACAACGGCATCCTGCACGACTTCCTGATGCTCAACCCCCTGCGCGGAACCGGGGCTGCCACCGCCGCGCTCGAGCAGGCCGTCCGCGTGCTGCGGGGTGCGCTCGGCACGTGACGGCGTCCAAAGATGGATGTGTGGCATTCGTTTCCGCATACGTCCAGTTGACGGCCGCCCGCGGATGCGCTTTCCGCCCGCGGGCGGTTGGTCGGACGGCGCGGAGACATGCGATCACGGCGTTGTGTGCGCCAGGATCACCATCGCAATGAGGAACTGAGCGCCGGGGCTGCGGGTCCCCGGATCCCGCCCAGTTCTCGGCCTCTTCTTCGTGTTTCCCCATCCACCTCCAGCACGGGCTGGAAGAAGGAGTTCGGAATGCCTGGACAGATGAAGTCGGTCGTCGTCGCCGAGCCGAAGGGCCGGTGGGAGCTGAAGGACCGGGACGTGCCGGAGGTCGGCCCCAACGACGTCCTGGTGCGGGTCCACGCCTGTGGGATCTGCGGCACCGACCTGTGGATCTCCGACGGCGTGCTCACGTTCCGGGACTTCCCCATCGTCCCGGGGCACGAGGCGGCCGGTGAGGTCGTCGCCGTGGGCGAGGGTGTCACCAAGCGGAAGGTGGGTGACCGGGTCGGGGTGATCATGGCCCAGAAGTTCTGCGGCGTCTGCGACTTCTGCCGCGAGGAGCACCCGAACAGCTTCGTGTCGGCCGCCAACTGCGCCAACCCGACGCTCACCGGTGTCACCGTCGACGGCGGCCACGCCGAGTACGTCGCGGTGGACGCGGGCGGCACGGTGATCATCCCCGACGCGGTGTCCTACGAGTCGGCCGCGCCCATCCTCTGCGCCGGCTACACGGTGTGGGCCGGGCTGCGTCGGGCCGAGCCGAAGCCGGGCGCGCGGGTGGCGGTGTCGGGCATCGGTGGCCTGGGGCACCTGGCGATCCAGTTCGCCAAGGCCGCGGGCTTCCACGTCACGGCGCTGACCCACAGTCCCGACAAGGTGGAGACCGCCCGCCAGTTGGGTGCGGACGAGGTCGTGGCCGACGGTGCCGCGCTGAAGGCGGCGGGCGGGGCCGACGTGCTGCTGCACACCAACAGCTCGCACGGCGCGGTGGCGGACGCGATGAACGGCCTGAAGCCGTGGGGCAAGGTGGTGCTGATGGGCATCGGCACCGACGAGCTGAACCTGCCCGCGCTGGCGCTGACCTCGAACAGCTACCAGGTGATCGGCTCGGCGCACAACACGATCGAGCACCTGGTCGAGGCCCTCGACATCGTCGCCAGCGGCGCGGTCACCCCGGTGATCGAGACCTTCCCGCTGGAGCGCGCCGAGGAGGCCCACGCCCGGGCGAGCTCGGGTGACGTGCGCTTCAAGGCCGTGATCACGTACTGAGCGGTGATCACCTGCTGAGCGGCTCCCGCCCCCAGGAAACGGAGGACCTCCGGCCAATCGGCCGGAGGTCCTCCTGTTCCACCGGGGAGCGGTCAGCCGGTGCTGTCCTCGATGCCGATGGCGTGGCCCATGCGGTCGCGTTTGGTGCGCAGGTAGCGCAGGTTGTGCGGGGTGGGGGTGGCGGGCAGGGCGACGCGGTCGAGGATGTGCAGGCCGTAGCCGTCGAGTCCGCCGTACTTGGCGGGGTTGTTGGTGATCAGGCGCAGCCGGGTGATGCCGAGGTCGGTGAGGATCTGGGCGCCGGTGCCGTAGGAGCGGGTGTCGACGGGCAGGCCCTGGGCGGTGTTGGCGTCGATGGTGTCCAGCCCGGTTTCCTGCAGGGCGTAGGCGCGGATCTTGTGGGCCAGGCCGATCCCGCGGCCCTCGTGGCCGCGCAGGTAGACGATCGCACCCGCTCCTTCGGTGACGATCGCGCGCATGGCCTGTTCGAGCTGGGTGCCGCAGTCGCAGCGCAGCGAGCCGATGATGTCGCCGGTGAGGCACTCGCTGTGCACACGCACCAGTGCTCCGCGTGGGCTGCGGGAGGCGGCGGCGGCGTCGCCGTGGACGAGGGCGAGGTGCTCGGTGGCGTCCACGGTGCACCGGTAGGCGATCGCCCGGAACTCGCCGAACACGGTGGGCATCGCGGAGGTGGCGATGTGCTGGACGTAGCGTTCGGTGGCCCGCCGGTAGCGGACCAGGTCGGCGATGGCCAGCACCGGCAGGTCGTGGCGGGCGGCGAAGGCGCGCAGTGTGCGGCCGCGGGCCATCGACCCGTCGGGGGCCACGAGCTCGGCGATCACGCCGACCGGTTCGCGCCCGGCCAGGCGCAACAGGTCGACCGCGGCCTCGGTGTGCCCGGCCCGGGCGAGCACCCCGCCCTCGCGGGCGCGCAGCGGGAACACGTGCCCGGGCCGGCGCAGCTCGCCGGGGTGGGTGCCGGGATCGGCCAGCGCCCGCAGGGTGGCCGCCCGGTCGGTGGCTGATACCCCGGTGCCGGTGCCGATGTGGTCCACGGTGACGGTGAAGGCGGTGCCGTGCGCGTCGGTGTTGTCGCTGACCATCAGCGCCAGCCCCAGCGCGTCGGCCCGCTCGGCCGGCATCGGCGCGCACACGATCCCGGTCGAGTGCGCCACCACGAACGCCACCTGCTGCGCGGTGACCGACTCCGCGGCCACCACCAGATCGCCCTCGTCCTCCCGGTCGGCGTCATCGGTCACCACGACCATCCGGCCCGCGGCCAGCGCCGCCACGGCACGCTGCACCGCCGCCGTGCCCGGCAGCTCGGAGACCGCGGCCCCCTGGACGTCGGTGGTGTGCGTCATCGTCGGCTCCCGGGTCGGATGAGTGGCTAGTTTGACATGTTCCTGAAACTGTGAGGCGTTGCGCGAGAGCATCCGCCATCTGTACGGTCCATCGTGCCATTAAGCGCCATCACATCCAAGGGGTGACATGACCGACCCTGCCGACGACGCGCCCTGGGCCTGGCCCGAGGACCTCTGGCGCAGTCACGTCTTGAAGATCCGGGCGGGCGACGAGTTGCGCCCCGAGCGGTGGCCGGGCGGCGCGAAGGCCGCCGTGGCGCTGTCCTTCGACTCCGACCACGAGACGATCCCGCTGCGCGACGGGCAGACGTCGGTGGGCCTGCTCGCCCGCGGCGAGTTCGGCTCCCGGCGGGGATCGCGGCGCATCCTGGACCTGCTGGAGCGCTACCGGGTGCCGGCCACCTTCTTCGTGCCCGCGGTGTCGGCCCTGCTGCACCCCGAGGAGATCCGCAGCTACGCCGCCGCGGGCCACGAGATCGGTGCCCACGGCTGGATCCACGAGCGCAACCTGCTCCTGCCCGAGGAGAACGAGCGCGAGCTCGCCTTCCGTGCGCTGGACACGCTGGAGAAGGTGTCCGGCCAGCGGCCGCGGGGGATCCGGACGCCGAGCGGGGACTTCTCCGACGCCACGCTCACGATCATCCAGGAGACCGGGTTGATCTACGACTCGTCGCTGATGGCCGACGACCAGCCCTACGAGATCCTGGCGCAGGGCGAGCCCACCGGGATCGTCGAGATCCCGATGGAGTGGATCCGCGACGACGCGCCCTACTTCACGATGGACCGCTACGGATCCGCGCGGCCGTACACGTCGCCGCGGGAGTGGCTGCGGATCCAGCTCGACGAGTTCGACGCCGCCTACCGCGAGGGCGGGGTCTACCAGCTGATCTGCCACCCGCACGTCATCGGGTACCGGTCGCGGATGGCCGTGCTCGAGGACCTGGTGGCCCACATGGCCCGCCACGGCGACGTCTGGTTCGCCACCCACGGCCAGGTCGCCGACCACCTCATCGACGCGTTCGAACTGCCCCGACACGAACTGCCCCGACACGAGGGACCATCGACATGACCGAGACATCGGCCCCCGCGGGCCCCGCAGCGAGGACCCAGCGGAAGGTCATCGTGGCCGTCGCGCTGGGCAACGGCATCGAGTACTTCGACTGGGCCATCTACACCGCGCTCACCACCGTGTTCGCGAGGCAGCTCTTCCCGTCCTCCGACCCCACGGTGGCGGTGCTGCTGTCGATGGCGACGTTCGCGCTGGGCTTCCTCGCCCGGCCGGTGGGGGCGATCCTCTTCGGCAACATCGCCGACCGCCGCGGGCGCAAGTTCGTGCTCACGGTTGCAATCACGCTCACCTCGCTGGGCTCCCTGGTGATCGCGGTGGTGCCCACCTACGAGGCCATCGGCGTCGCGGCTCCGGCCATCGTGCTGCTCGCGCGGCTGACCCAGGGCCTCGGCGCGGGTGGCGAGGCGAGCAGCGCGGCGACGTTCCTCGTGGAGTCGGCGCCGAGCCACCGGCGCGGGTTCTTCGGTTCCTTCCAGCAGATGTCGACGGGCGCGGGGTTGCTCGCGGCGTCGCTGGTGGCGGCGCTGATCACCTCGCTTCTCCCCGAGGAGGCGCTCAACGCCTACGGCTGGCGGCTCGGGTTCCTCCTCGCCGCGGTTTTCGGGTTCATCGCGCTGTACCTGCGCCGCCACGTCGCCGACGCGCGCATGGCCGAGGAGGTGGTGCGGCTCGACGCCGCGGAGCGCAAGCGCATCCGGCGCGAGGCGTTCCGGACCCACCGGGTGCGCCTGCTCCAGATCTTCCTGCTGACCATCCCCGGCACCATCGGGAACTACATGTTCCTGAACTACATGGCGGCCTTCGCGCACACGACGACCGGCATCCCGATCAGCACCGCACTGCTGGCGAACAGCTGCGCGGTGGCCGTGTACTGCGCGCTCATCCCGGTCGCGGGCCTGCTCACCGACCGGGTCGGGCGCAAGCCGTGCCTGATCGCCTTCTCGGTGCTCTACGTCCTGATCCCGTACCCGCTCTTCTCGCTGATCGGCACGACGTTCACGTCGGTGCTGCTCGCCAACCTGCTCGGCGTGGCCGTGCTGTCGATCTTCTCCGGCACCTTCACCACGATGTACAACGAGCTGTTCCCCACCAGCATCCGCGTGGCGGCCAGCGGCATCCCGTTCGCGCTCGCGGTGAGCATCTTCGGGGGCACCGCCCCGTACGTCACCACGCAACTGTTCGCCCTCGGCATGGCGGACCTCATCTGGGTCTACCTCTCCGTGGCCGGGGCGATCGCGCTGGTCGTGGCGCTGACGCTGCCGGAGACCTACCGCAAGGAGATCACCTCATGAGCCCGCGCCGAGTGCTCGTGACCGGGGCAGCAGGCCGCATCGGCACGGCGATCGCCGAGCGCTTCTGCCGGGAGGGCGACACCGTCGTCGGTGTCGACTTCCGCCCGGACGACCTGGAGTCCGCGATGAAGCCGTTCGTCACCGCGGGCACCGCCACCACGGTGGTGGCCGACCTGCGCGACGCCACGGCCACCGACGAGCTGATCCCGCAGGTGTGGGAGTCGACCGGACCCGTCGACGTCCTGGTCAACGTGGCTGCGTACATCCCCGTCGACCGCTTCATCGAGATGACGGCGGCCCGCTGGGACGAGGTCATGGCGGTGAACCTGCGCGCACCGATGCAGCTCACCGTGGCGCTCGCCCGGCTCGCCCGGGACGCGGACCGCACCGCCTCGGTGGTGACCATCAGCTCGGGGGCGGCCACGCGGGCCCGCCCCGGCGCCGCGCACTACACGACGTCGAAGGCGGCCGTGGAGATGATGGTCCGCAATGCGGCGATCGAGCTCGCCCCCGACATCCGGGTGAACGCGGTGAGCCCCGGGTTCGTCCCCGTGGACAGCCCGGTGAACCGGGTGTCGGCCGAGTACCTGCGGACTCTGACCGGCAACCCGATGGGCCGGCCCGGGCACCCCGGCGACATCGCCAACGCGGTCCACTGGATCGCCGGGGACGAGGCGTCGTGGGTCACCGGGAGCGTGTTGCGGGTGGACGGCGGGGCCACGGCAGGCAACGCCGCGCTGCCCCTGCAGAACGCGGGGGAGGACTGGTGAGCGACGCGGTGCTGCCCGGCCGGGAGGCCCTGGCGGCCGTCGACCGGTGGGTCCGGGACCGGTCCGGGGAGATCGTCGCCGACATCGAGGCGCTGGTGCGCCTCGAGACCCCCAGCACCGACAAGGTGCTGCTCGGCCGCGGGCTCGACTGGCTGCGCAAGCGCACCGAGCAGGTGGTCGGCGCGCCGGACGCCGTCGAGCTCGTGGACGGCGGGGAGCGCGGCGACGTGCTGGTGCTGACCTACGCGGGCACCGGTGCCGCCGTGGTGACGTTCCTCTGCCACTACGACACCGTCTGGGACGCCGGCACGTTCGCGGGCCGGCCCTACGCGCTCGACGGTGACACGGCGGTGGGCCCGGGGATCTTCGACATGAAGGCCGGGTGCATCCAGGCGGTGTGGTCGCTCGCCGCGCTGCGCGCCGCCGGCCTGCCCGCACCGACCGTGCGCATCGTGTACACCGGCGACGAGGAGATCGGCAGCGAGGCCTCGCGCGCCACCATCGAGCGCTACGCCGCCGGGTCCGACCTCGTGATGCTCTTCGAACCGAGCGAGCAGGGCTGCGTCAAGACCGAGCGCAAGGGGATCGGCCGGTTCTTCGCCACCGTGCACGGCCGGGCGGCGCACGCGGGCAACCACTACGAGGAGGGCGTCAGCGCGGTCGACGAGCTGGCCCGCCTGACCGTGGCCCTGCACGGGCTGACCGACCTGTCCGCCGGCACCACGGTGAACGTGGGCGTCGTCGCCGGTGGCACCCGGTCGAACGTCGTCGCGGCGCAGGCGAACGCGGAGATCGACGTCCGGGTCGCGCGGGTGGCGGAGATGGAGCGGATCGACGCCGCGCTGGCGGCCGTGCGGCCCCACCACCCGAACGCCCGCATCGAGCTGACGGGCGGCTGGAACCGCCCGCCCATGGAGCGGTCCGAGCTGACGGTGGCGCCCTACCGGATCGCCCGGGACGTGGCCGCGCTGCTCGGCCGGGAGCTCGGCGAGGTCGCCGTCGGGGGCGGGAGCGACGGGAACTTCGCGGCGGCGCTCGGCGTGCCCGTGCTGGACGGGATGGGCGCGGTGGGCGGCCACCCGCACGCGCCGGGTGAGTTCATCGCGGTGTCCGCCTCGGTCGACCGGGTGGCGATCGCCACCGGCGTGCTCGCCGCGCTGGGGGCCGGTCCGGGGTGAGCCACCAACACTGGATTGGTCAGTTCCGAAGCTGCATATCCGCAGGTGGAGCGGGGTCCCCGGGCCGGGCTCCGGCCCCGCGGGACCCCGCGTCACGCGGATCCGAGCGCGCCGCGGGCGGCGCTCGTCCACAGTGGGGGCCGGGCGATCGGGAACCACGTGCACCGCGCTCGAGGAGGCTCTTGTGGAGGTGCCGGCTGCGGCCTGGTGGCTGACGATCGCGGGGATCGTCGCCCTGCTGGTGTTCGACTACGTCGTGCACGTCCGCAGGTCCCACGTGCCCACGCTGGGGGAGGCGGCCGTGTGGTCGGCCCTCTACGTGGGCGTGGCGGTGCTCTTCGGCGCCGGGGTGTGGGTGTTCGGCGGTCCGGCGATGGGCGCCGAGTACTTCGCCGGGTACGTCACCGAGAAGGCGCTCTCGGTGGACAACCTGTTCGTCTTCCTCGTCCTCATGGGCAGCTTCCGCGTGCCCCGCGCCGACCAGCAGAAGGTGCTGCTGTTCGGCATCGTGCTGTCGTTGATCGCCCGGACCGGGTTCATCTTCGTCGGCGCCGCGCTGATCAACACCTTCGCCTGGGTGTTCTACCTGTTCGGGCTGATCCTGCTGATCACCGCGGTGAACCTGCTCCGGCGCGGGTCGTCGGGCCGCGACGAGGCCGACAACCTCGCCGTGCGGCTGGCCCGCCGCCACCTGCGCGCGTCCGACCACTACGACGGCGACAGGTTGTTCACCGTGGTCGGTGGCAGGCGGGTGATGACCCCGATGCTGCTGGTGATGGTGGCGATCGGCGGCACGGACATCCTCTTCGCGCTCGACTCGATCCCGGCGATCTTCGGCCTCACCCGCAACACCTTCGTGGTCTTCACCGCCACCGCGTTCTCGCTGCTGGGGCTGCGGCAGCTGTTCTTCCTGATCGACGGGCTGCTCGACCGCCTGGTGTACCTGTCGTACGGACTCGCGGTGATCCTCGGGTTCATCGGCGTGCGGCTGGTGCTGCACGCCCTGCACGAGAACACCCTGCCGTTCGTCAACGGCGGCGAGCCGGTCCCGGTGTACGAGTTCAGCACCGAGCTGTCGCTGAGCCTGATCCTCGGCGTACTCGTGGTCACCGTCGCCGCCTCGCTCGTGGCGAGCCGGCGCACGGACGGGGTGCGGGACGGCCGCGACCCGGCCCGCACCCCGTAGGCCGGGGCCTCAGAAGGTGCGGCTACTCAGAAGGCGCGGTGGTACTGCACGGGCCAGCTCTGGCGCGGTTCGAGCCCGCGGGCGCGCAGCGGCCAGTAGGGGTCGCGCAGCATCGCCCGGCCGACGAGCACCGCGTCGACGAGGTCCGGCACGGCGGCCTCCAGGTGGGCCGCCTCGGTGATCAGCCCGGACGCGGCCACCAGCGCACCGGAGGCGCGCATCTGCGGGCCGAAGCGCGCGTTGTGCAGCGGCTCGTCGCCGCGCGGTGCGTCGTGGGTCAGCACGCCCGAGGCCAGGTCGATCATGTCGACGCCCGCCGCGGCCATCCGGGACGCGTAGACGGTGGTCTCGTCCGTGGTCAGGCCGCCCTCGAGCAGGTCGGCCGCGGGCATGCGCACCAGGAGCGGCTTGCCGTCGGGCCACGCGGCCCGTACGGCCGCGACCACCTCCAGCGGGAAGCGCATCCGGTTCTCCAGGGCGCCGCCCCACCGGTCGCCGCGCAGGTTGGCCAGCGGCGAGAGGAACGTGTGGATGAGGTACCCGTTCGCCCCGTGCAGCTCGACCACGTCGTAGCCGGCGGCGTGGGCCCGCCGGGTGGCCGCCGCGAACTGCTCGACCACCCGCTCCGCGTCGGCGTCGGCCATCTCGGTGGGTACCGCCAGGTCGGCGAACGGGATCGTGGAGGGCGCGATCGGCTGCCAGCCGCCCCGCTCCGGGGGCACCGCGCTGCGCTGCCCGCGGTTCTCCCACGGCACGTCGTGCGAGCTCTTGCGGCCCGCCGCGCCCAGCTGCACCGCCGCCACCGCGCCCACCGAGTGGATCGCGTCGACGAGCCGCGCGTGCCCGGGCACCTGGTCGTCGCTCCACAGCCCGAGGTCGCGCCCGGTGGTGCGCATCTCTGGCGCGATGGCCGTGCACTCGACCATCACGAGGCCCGCGCCGCCGACGGCGCGCGAGATGTAGTGGCCCAGGTGCCAGTCCGTGGGCACGCCGGAGCCGTCGGTCGAGTACTGGCACATCGGGGAGAGCCACACCCGGTTCGGGACCGACACCTCCCTCAGCTCGAGCGGGGTCCACGCCGCGGCAGTCGTCACCATCACCCATGCCCTCCAAGTTGACTGATGCAATCATAGTAGACCGATGAGATGACTGCATATAGCATGAACGCTGCTACGGTTGTCGTCCAGCAGCAAATCGAGGAGTGATCATGTCTGACGCGGGCACGGTGCGGAGGCGCCGTCCGGACGGCCAGGTGCGGTTCGGGCTGATGTGGTTCAACTCGCAGACCCCGTACCTGACCTCGGCGGTGGCCGCCGGCATGAACCCGCCGGTGCTCGACGTCGGCGTCCAGTCCGAGCTCGCCCGCGCCGCGGAGACCGCGGGCTTCGACTTCCTCTTCATGGCCGACGGCTACGTCGGCCACGGTGGCCACAACGTCCGGATCGGCCACGGGGAGCCGCGCCTGTCCGCCCCCGTCTGGGCGCCGGTGCTGATGGCCGCCACCCGGCACATCGGGGTGGCGACGACGATCCACACCAAGTACCTGCCCGCCGGGGTGATCGCGCGCATCGGCGCCAACCTCGACCACCTGAGCGGCGGCCGCTGGGGCTGGAACATCGTGCCCGGCACGAAGGACGACGCGTTCCTCGGCCACGAGCCCCTCGGCCACGCCGAGCGGTACGCGCAGGCCCGGGAGACGCTCGACGCCGTGCAGAAGATCTGGGACGCCAGGGGCGAGCGGGTCGAGTACCACGGCAGGTACCACGACTTCGCCGGCTCGATGATGGGCCCGTTCCCGCTGCAGGAGCGGCCGCTGCTGTTCAACGCGGGCGTCTCGGAGGACGGGCTCGACTTCATCGCCGACGCCTGCGACTACGGCTTCTTCACCGTGGTGGAGGACCTCGACAAGGTGCGCGGCCCGGTCGAGGCCCTGGCCGCCCGCGCCGAGGCCCGCGGGCGCGACCCGCTCACCGTCAACCTCCTGGGCTCCATCGGCATCGTCGTCGGCGCGTCGCGGCAGGAGGCGCAGGACCGCTACGACCACCTCGTCGAGACCCTCGACATGGACGCCGCCCGCGGCTGGGCGCGCTCGTTCCTCGAGCGCAGCGGCACCTACCAGGCCACCCACGGTGGGGAGCTCGATGACGCGGCGCGCAGCATCGGGGTGGCCGCGGGCGCCACGGTGCTCGTGGGCAGCGTCGACGACGTCGCCGAGCAGCTCATCCACGTGCACCGGTCCACCGGGCTGCGCGGCTACCAGGTCTGCCCGCTGACCTGGTCGGTGGACGAGCTCCTGCTCATGGGCAAGGCGTTCCGGCGCGTCGGCGACGCCGGGCTGTGGACCGCGCCCGAGGACCGCGGCCGGGCGTGGTGAGCGGCCCGGCCGACCCGCACCCGTCCATCCTGTACCCGACCTGAGAGGAGCCGTGGTGAGCCTGACGCCCCTGACCGTCCGGGATCTCGAGGTGATCCCCGTCCGAGCCCCGCTGGCCCGTGAGTTCCGCGGCAGCTACTACCACATGACCCACCGCGCCACGGTCGTCGTGCGGCTGATCACCGACCAGGGCGTCGTGGGCGAGGCCTACGTCGGTGACGAAGACGCGACCGCGGCCGAGATCGTGCGCGTGCTCCGCGAGGAGATCGCGCCGGTGCTCGTCGGCATGGACGCGATGGGCACCGAGAAGTGCTGGGCCGCGCTCTACCCGGTGACCTTCGACATCCTCCGCGACCGCCGCATCGGGCTGGTCGCGCTGGCGGCGGCCGACACCGCGATCTGGGACGCCGTGGGCAAGGCGCTGGGCCAGCCGCTGTGGCGGCTCTGGGGCGGCGCGCAGGACCGCGTCCCGATGACCGCCATCGGCGGCTACTACGGCGAACCGCTCGGCCCGATCGCCGAGGAGATCGCGTACTACCGCGACGTGCTCGGCCTCGCCGGGGTCAAGTTCAAGGTCGGTGGCCGCAGCCCGGAGGTCGACGCCGAGCGCGTGGCGGCGGCGCGGGAGGCGGCCGGCGAGGACTTCACCATCTGCATCGACGCGAACCAGGGCTACACGGTGGCCCAGGCCGTGCGCCTGTGCGAGCTGATCCGGCCGCTGGGCATCCGCTGGTTCGAGGAGCCCGTCCGCTGGCACAACGACCGGCGCAGCCTGCGCGACGTCCGGGCGATCGGCGGCATCCCGGTGGCGGCCGGGCAGACCGAGCTCACGCCGAGCGGCTGCCGCGACCTCATGGAGGCGGGCGCGATCGACGTGTGCAACTTCGACGCGTCCTGGTCGGGCGGGCCGACGGCGTGGCGGCGCGCCGCCGCGATCGCCACCGCCTACGACGTCGAGATGGGCCACCACGAGGAACCGCAGGTGAGCCTGCACCTGATCGGCAGCGTTCCGCACGGCACCTTCGCCGAGTGCTTCCACCCCGACCGCGACCCGTTCTGGTGGTCGCTGATCACCAACCGGCCGAAGCCCGAGGGCGGGTACCTGCCGCTGCCGGAGGGGTCGGGTCTGGGCTGGGAGCTCGACTGGGACTACATCGGCGCGCACCGGCTGGACCTCTGATGCCGGGACCGACCGCGTACACGGTCGTCGGGGCCGGTGCCATCGGCGGCACGCTGGCGTTGCACCTCGCCCAGGCGGGCCACGAGGTCCTCGTCGTCGACGCCGACGCGGAGCACGTCCTCGCCGTCCGGTCCGGTGGGCTGACCGTCCGCGCGCCGCACCGCCCCGACCGGGTCGCGCGGGTCGACGCGGTGACGCCGGCGCAACTGGCCCGCCGCGGCCCTCTCGGCAAGGTGGTGCTGGCGGTCAAGTCGCAGGCCACCGCGGCGGCCGCGGACCTGATCGCCCCGCTGCTCGCGGACGACGGCTACGTGTTGTCCGTGCAGAACGGGTTGAACGGCCACACCATCGCTGCCCGGGTGGGGGTGCACCGCACGCTCGTGGCGTTCGTGAACTTCGCCGCGGACGTGATCGCCCCGGGCGTGATCGGGGCGGGCGGCCCGGGTGCGCTCGTCGTCGGCGAGCTGGACGGCTCGCCCTCGGCCCGGGTCGACGCGCTCGTCGCCGACCTCGCCGCGTGGGGGCCGGCCCGGTCGAGCACGAACGTCGAGGGCTACCTCTGGTCGAAGCTGGGGTACGCCACGATGCTGGTGGCCAGCGCGCTGGCCGACGCCCCGATGGCGGAGCTGGTCGACCGCCACCGGGCGGTGGTGCACCGGGCCGTGCGCGACGTCCTCGCCGTGGCGGCGGCCGAGGGCGTGACGCTGGAGCCGTTCGACGCGTTCGAACCCGCCGCCTACACCGGGGGCGACGAGGCCCGGGCGGACCGCGCCACCGACGCGCTCGTCGCCTGGCTGCACACGCTCGACAAGAAACGCAGCGGGATCTGGCGCGACATCGCCGTGCGGCGGCGCCCCACCGAGGTGCCCGCCCAGTTCGGGCCGGTGCTGGAGCGGGCGGGCGCGCACGGCGTCGAGCTCGCAGTGCTGCCCGAGCTGGTGGCGGCCATCGCCCGGCTGGAGGCGGGCGACGTCGCGATGGGCGAGCGGCTCCTGCACGAGCTCGCGGCACCAGCGCGGGCGCCTCAGCGGGGGAGCGCCTCGAACCCGGCGAACCCGCCGATGGTGAACGTCCCCTCCGCGTAGCCGGTGGGCAGGCCCGCCCGCTCCGAGACCTGCCGCACGTACGCCAGCACCCGCCGCCCGTCCGCGGTGTCCGGGGCCGCCGGGACGGCGTGGTTGGCGGGGGAGATCACGCACGGGACCATCCCGGCGCGGGCCAGCCGGTTCCCGCGGAACTCGAGCGCGGCCAGCACCGTCAGGCGGCCGTCGGGGTGGAACGGCAGCAGCGGATAGCCGTCGCGCGGATAGATCCCGTATTCGCCGAGGGAGCGCAGGTAGGCCAGTTCCTCCTCGCTCCACTCGGTGACCTGGTCGAACACGAAGTGCCCGAGCCCGTAGAAGATCGGCTTGCCGGCGTGGAACTCCACACCGCGCAGCAGGTGGTGGTGGTGTCCCAGCACCACGTCGGCGCCGGCGTCGACGGCCAGCCGGCCCAGGATCCGCTCGTAGTCGGCGAGGACGGCGGGTTCGCGCGACGTGCCCCAGTGGAAGCTCGCGACCACCACGTCGGCCTCGCCCGCGAGCCGGGTGACGGCCTCGGCGACCACCGCCGCGTCCTCCGCCCTCGGGAACGTCCGCACCTTCGGCACGGCGCCCGGTTCGATGTAGGCGTAGGGGTCGTCGTCGGGCAGGTGGTAGTGCGACTCGACGCGCACCGCGGACACGCCGGGAGTGCGGGCCCGGGCGGCGTAGCCCGGCGGGTGCACGCAGGAGAAGGCGACGAAGCCGACACGGGTGGGCCCGTGCTCGACGACCACCGGCTCCCGGGCGCGGGCCAGGTCGGCGCCCGCGCCGACGGTGCGGATCCCCTGCGCGTGCAGCCGCCCGAGGGTGTCCTCGAGGCCGGTGAACCCGCCGTCGAGGGCGTGGTTGTTGGCCACGGCCATCACGTCGAACCCTGCCGGGCCCAGCGCGTCGGCGTGGCCCGCGGGCGACAGCACCGACCAGCCGCCACCGGGCGACGGGCTCGGCCGGTCGGTGTAGGCGCCCTCGCAGTTGCCGAACAGCACGTCGACCGCGCCCAGGAGCTCGCGGGAGTGCTCGAAGGCCGTGCTCGGGTCGGGACGGTGGACGAACACGTCGCCGACCGCGCCGAGCGTCCACGGGTGGGGGTGGGTCACGGTCCGCGCTCCTCCTGAGCGTTCAGCTCGCCTGCGCGAGCGGGGTGAGCCGGGAGCGGTGCCAGACGAGCGCGTCCTGCGTGAAGTCGGTCTCCCACCCGTGCACCCGCAGCACGACGATCTCGTGGTCGCCCGCGGGGTAGACGTGCTCGGTGCTGCACTCCAGCAGCACCGGCGCTCCGTCGAGGAAGACCGCCCCGCTCGGTTCGACGCGGGTCGGCACGCCGTCGAAGCGCCGCGACTTGTCCGGCCCCGCGAGCCTGCGTGCCGTGCCGGCGTGGACCGCGCCGAGCACCGACACCCCGATGGCGGGCGCCGTCGCGAGCACCGGCCAGGTGGTGGAGCTGCGCTGCACGGCGAAGAGCACGAGGGGCGGGTCCTGGGAGACCCCGACGGTGAACGAGGAGGCCACCAGGACCGTCGGGACGTCGTCGACGACCGCGGCGAGGGCCGCGAGCCCGCTGGGGAACCCGGAGAAGGTGTCCCGGATCTGGCGGGGGTCGGTGCACGGGGTCAGCACGGTACCTCCTGCTCGTGAGTCTGTGCGGCAACAAGGCCGGTTGTGCTGACTCAATCTAGCAAGAGTGCCGCGCATATGACAGCATCGTGCGCCGGGCGGGACGATTCGTGATCCCGGGTTCGGCTACGTCGGCGCGGTATCCTCGCAGCGTGACCCCCCGGGATGCGGATAAGCGTCGAGATGCGGCCCCTGATTGGCGGGAGTACAAGCTCGACGAGCTCGACCGGCGGATCATCGTGGCACTGCAGACCAGCGGTCGTGCGCCCTGGAAGGGCATCGCGCACGCGCTGGGGGCCAGTGAGCCGACGGTGGCCCGGCGCGGGCGCCGGTTGATCGAGCGCGACCTCGTGCGGGTGGTCGGCTACATCGACGTGGTGCGGGCCGGGCTGGGATTCCCGGCGCTCGTGCGCATCGCGTGCGATCCCCGGGAACGGGAACGGCTGGCCGACGTGATCCGGAGCAGGCAGGACGTGCGGTACGCCACGAGCGTGACCGGCCCGACCGACATCGTGGCCGAGTTCGTGGTGCCCTCGTCCGAGGCGCTCGTGCGCGTGCTCAACCACGACCTGCCCAACATCCACGGCATCCTCGGCACCGAGACGCTCACCGTGATGCACTCCTTCTACTCGGTCAACCCGTGGGAGCAGGAGCTGCTCACCGAGGCCGAGCGCGCGCAGCTCACCGCCGCCGCCCCGGTGCTGCGCGCGGAGCGGGTGTGGGAGTCGTCGGTCACGGTGGACGCGCTGGACCAGGCGATCATGGCGGAGCTGGCCGAGGACGGCAGGCGGCCGGCGAAGTCGATCGCGGCGTCGATCGGGAGCACCAGCGAGTCGACGGTGGCCCGCCGGATCGATCGGCTGGTGGCGGAGGGCTGCGTGTACTTCCACGTCGTCGCGCCCGCGGCGATGGTGGGCTTCAGCACCGAGCTGCTGGTGTGGTTGCGGGTGGACAGCGCCCACCTCGACGCCGCGGCCCAGCAGCTGGTGAAGCACCCGTCGGTGAAGTACCTGTGGGTCACGGCGGGCCGCTACAACCTCTGCGCGGGCGTGCACATCCGCCACCTCGGCGAGCTGTACTCGCTGGAGACCGAGATCCTCGGGGCCCTGCCCTCGTCCGGCACCATCGAGATCAACACCCACCTCACCACGCTGAAGCGGGCCTGGCTGGAGCTGTGGCCCTCCAGCATGCCCGGGTCACCCGACGCCGCCGGGCGCGCGGTCCGGGAGCTCGTCGGCGCCACGAGCTGACGCCGACGATCCCTCCTTACGACTGCACCTCGTCCACCTGCACGCGGTCGGCGTGCAGCCGTTCGAAGACGGGGGTGTCGGAGAAGCGGAACAGGTCCAGGTCGGTGCCTGCGCTGATCGTCAGCGGCTGCCACGACGGCACGGCGACGAGGTCGCCCCGGCCGACCTCCCACTCGTGCTCGCCCACCCGCACGGCGCCGGCGCCCTCGAACACCTGCCAGACCGCGGAGCCGACCTCGCGCCGGGTGGCGGTGGTGGCGCCGCGGCGCAGCCGGTGCATCTCCGCGCGGATCGTCGGCATGACGTCGCCGCCGGTGGTGGGGTTGCTGAAGCGGACGGCGGCGTGGCCGGGCTCGACGACGCCGGGATGGCCCTCGGCCTCGAGGTCGAGCTGGTCGCGCAGCGCGGCGTCGGTGTGCTCCCAGCGGTACGCGGCGACCGGCGAGGAGACCTGCGGTCCCGACTGGGACACCGGCCGCAGGCCGGGGTGGGCCCACAGGCGCTCCGCGCGCGAGCGGGCCGGCGTGGAGCGGTCGGCGACGTGGTCGGGGCCGAGCTCGAAGAACGCCGAGCCGGTGTGGTGCACGAACGGGATGTCGAGGCCGTCGAGCCACGCCATCGGGGTGTCGGCCTGGTTGTGGTGGCCGTGGAAGCGCCAGCCCGGGGTGAGCAGGAAGTCCCCGCGGCGCATGGCGACCGGGTCGCCGTCCACCACGGTCCACACCCCCTCGCCCTCGAGCACGAAGCGGAACGCGTGCTGGGTGTGCCGGTGGACCGGGGCGTCCTCGTGGGGGTTGAGGTACTGGATCGCCGCCCACAGCGTGGGGGTGGCGTAGGGGGCGCCACCGAGGCCGGGGTTGGCCAGGGCGATCGCCCGGCGTTCGCCGCCGCGCCCGACCGGGACCAGCTGCCCGGACCGCTCGGCCAGCGCCAGCAGGTTCGCCCACTGCCAGCGGTGCGCCAGTGCCGCGGGCCGCGGGCTGCTCGGCATCAGGTCGCCGATCTCGGTCCACAGCGGCACCAGCAGCTCCTGCTCGAAGCCGCGGTAGAGCGCGTGGAGCTCGGGCGTCGGGTCCGGCTGCCCGGGCCCGTCGCCTGCGTGCAGGGTGACCGGCGAGACGGTGGCGGTCATGGATGCCTCCTCCTGGGGCTGATCGGCCTGCTCGGAACGCTAGTGCTGTTCTGCACGTCGGCCGATACTGTTCTGTCGTGAAGAACAAGCCGGCGTACGGCATCGAGTCGGTGGACCACGCCCTGCGCCTCGCCACGCTCCTGCAGCAGGAGGGCCCGCTGCGCGTCACCGACGCCGCCGCGCGGCTCGGCGTCGCCCGGTCCACGGCGCACCGGCTGCTGGCGATGCTCGTCTACCGCGACTTCGCCGAGCAGGACGACGACCGCCGCTACGTCGCGGGCCCGCTCCTGCGCCGCCCCCCGGCACCGGAACCCGTCGCCGTGTTGCGCCGCGTCGCCCTGCCCCACCTGCAGGCGCTCACCGCGCACACGAACGAGACGAGCAACCTCGTGGTCGTCGTCGGCTCCGAGGTGCGGTTCGTCGCGTCGGTCGAGTGCGCGCAGGTCCTGCGGGTGGGCGACCGCGAGGGGCGCGTGCTCCCGGCCCACCTGGCCTCGGGCGGCCGCGCCGTCCTGGCGACGTTGCCCGACGCGGACGTCCGCGAGGTGTGCCGCAGCGCGGACCCGCCGGTGGGGGACGTCGACGCCGTCCTGCGCGGCCTGCGCGCGGTGCGGCGCCACGGCGTCGCTGTGAACGACCAGGCCACGGAGGTCGGCGTCACCGCGATCGGGTGCGTGGTGCCCGGGTCCGCGGTACCTGCCGCGGTCTCGCTGGCCATGCCCACGGCGCGGTACCGGCGCGCCCGGCTGCTGGAGTGGGGTGGGCTCCTCGCCGCCACCGCGGAGCGGATCGCCCGGGATCTCCCGCAGGCCTGATACCGGTGCAACCGGATAGCCTCTCCACCAATGTTGCGGAGAGGCTATCCGTTTCGTTCGGCATCCCGGCGTTCGTCCGGAACGGGGAGCGGCTGAGTCGCGGATCGGCCGGCGCCGCCGAGTCGCGGCTCGGGATGGGGCCTTCGCGGCGGGTGCCGGTGGCTCGCACATCGGTTGTGGTGGCGGCACACCGGTTGCAGTCGGTGCGTGAGCGCCATGGGTGGTGTGCGGGCCGCACCGGTCGTCCGCGCCCCGCAAACCGAGAACGGCGGCTGACCTTCGCAGGTCAGCCGCCGTCCTCGGGGTCCTCAGCCGGTCAGGCCAGCCGTGGGATCACACGTCGTAGTAGAGCGCGAACTCGTACGGGTGCGGGCGCAGCCGCAGCGGGTCGATCTCGTTCTCCCGCTTGTAGGAGATCCAGGTCTCGATCAGGTCGGAGGTGAACACGCCACCCTCGAGCAGGTAGTCGTGGTCGGCCTCGAGCCGGTCGATGACGGCGCCGAGGCTGCCCGGCACCTGCGGGATGTCCTTGGCCTCCTCGGGCGGGAGCTCGTAGAGGTCCTTGTCGATCGGGGCAGGCGGCTCGATCTTGTTCTTGATCCCGTCGAGGCCGGCCATCATCATCGCGGAGAACGCGAGGTACGGGTTGCCGGACGAGTCGGGGCAGCGGAACTCGATGCGCTTGGCCTTCGGGCTGGAGCCCGACAGCGGGATGCGGATGCAGGCCGAGCGGTTGCGGGCCGAGTAGACCAGGTTGACCGGGGCCTCGAAGCCGGGCACCAGGCGGTGGTAGGAGTTCACCGTCGGGTTGGTGAAGGCCAGCAGGCTCGGGGCGTGGTGCAGCAGGCCGCCCACGTAGTAGCGGGCGATGTCGGACAGGCCGCCGTAGCCGGACTCGTCGTGGAAGAGCGGCTGGCCGTCCTTCCACAGCGACTGGTGGACGTGCATGCCCGAGCCGTTGTCGCCGAACAGCGGCTTCGGCATGAAGGTGGCGGTCTTGCCGGCCTGCCACGCCGTGTTCTTGACCAGGTACTTGAAGAGCATGATGTCGTCGGCCGCGTGGAGCAGGGTGTTGAACTTGTAGTTGATCTCGGCCTGCCCCGCGGTGCCGACCTCGTGGTGCTCGCGCTCCACCTCGAAGCCGCTGGCGGTCATGTTGCTGACGATGTCGGCGCGCAGGTCGGCGTAGTGGTCCACCGGCGGCACCGGGAAGTAGCCGCCCTTGTAGTTGACCTTGTACCCGAGGTTGCCGCCGGCCTCCTCACGCCCGGTGTTCCACCAGCCCTCTGCGGAGTCGATGTGGTGGAAGGTCTCCTGCGGGTTGGAGCCGAAGCGGATCGAGTCGAAGATGTAGAACTCGGCCTCGGGCGCCATGAACGCGGTGTCGGCCACGCCGGACGCGCGCAGGTACTCCTCGGCCTTGCGGGCGACGTTGCGCGGGTCGCGGCTGTAGGGCTCACCCGTGATCGGGTCGTGCACGAAGAAGTTGATGTTCAACGTCTTGTGCTTGCGGAACGGGTCGAGTCGGGCGGTGGCGGCGTCGGCGAACAGCGCCATGTCCGACTCGTTGATGGCCTGGAAGCCGCGCACGGACGAGCCGTCGAACGCCGCGCCGTTCTCGAGCAGGTCACCGGCCGTGGCGGCGGGGACGGTGAGGTGCTGCATCACTCCGGGGAGGTCGCAGAACCTGATGTCGACGTACTCGACACCCTCGTCCGAGATGTACTTCAGGACCTCTTCGGAGTTGCTGAACACCCACTGACTCCTTCGTGCGACACGTGGTCGGGCAGGACTGCTGTCCTCGTCGGCGGCGAACTTATGGTGAGCGTGTTGCCCAGCGGTCACTCAGTCGTTTCGCAGACGTTAACGGAGCGGGCCGGGAGGCCGTCCTCGTCACATCGCGCCCGCATACGCTAGACCTCATGGCCCGCTGGATCGAGTCCTGGCTGCCCGGCGCTTCCCCGGCGGCGGCCGGGCCGTACCCGGGGGAGCGGCTGGGTCTGCCCGCCGCGGGCGTCAGCTCGGTGGCCGGGTTCGGGCGCAGGCTCGGGGCACTCGTGATCGACTGGCTCCTGGCGTACGGGATCGCCGCGCTGCTCACCGGGCCCGGTGCGCTGGAGGACCCGAATCTCGGCTGGTACGTGCTGGGGGTCTGGTACCTGATCACCGCGGTGCCGGTGGCCGTGTTCGGCGCGAGCGCCGGGATGGTCGCCCTCGGGATCCGGGTGGCGTCGCTCGACTCGGCCCCGGTGATCGGGGTGCCGCGGGCGTTGCTCCGCACGGCCATGATCGCGCTGGTGCTGCCGCCGATCGCCCGCGACGAGGACGGGCGGGGCTGGCACGACCGCGCCACCCGCACGGTGGTGGTGCGCAGCCGCGCACGCACCTGACCCGCAACGTACGAACGGCCCGTCCGTCCGATAGAGCGGGACGAACGGGCCGTTCGTACGGTGGGACGACGGCCTCAGCGGCGGCGGACCGTGCGCTGCACGCTGCGCATCTTGGCGCCGGCGGGCATCGGGCCCTTCGGCATCGCCGCGGCGCGGGAGCCGAGGGCGGCCAGGCGCGCCTCCATCGACTCCATCTCCTGCTTGTTGATGTTGCGGGGAAGCTTCATCAGGTGGCGCTGCAGCTTGGACAGCGGCACCTGGCCCTCCTCGTTGCCGACGATCACGTCGTAGATGGGCATCGTGCCGGCAACGCGGGCGGTGCGCTTCTTCTCCTGCGCGAGCAGGCTCTTGACGCGGTGGGGGGCGCCCTCGGCGACGAGGATGATGCCGGGCCGGCCGATGACCCGGTGGACGGCGTCGAGGTGGGTGGTGCCCGCGACGCCGGGCGTGACCCGCCACTGGCCACGCAGGTTGTCCAGCGCCCAGCCCGCGGCGCCCGGCTGGCCGTCGGCCTTGCTGTAGACGTTGCGCTGCACGCGCCGCCCGAAGATGCTCACCGCCGCGAGCAGGCCCACGGCGATGCCGAGCGGGAGCAGGATCCAGTGCAGGTCGAAGATCAGCCCGATCCCGAAGAACACCACCACGGACAGCAGCAGGACGCCCACCATGATGGGCAGCAGCGCCTTGTCCTCGCGGCGCTGCATCTGGAACGCCTGCCAGATCTGCTTGTAGCGCGCCCTGGACGCCTCACGCCGCGCGCGCTTGGCGGCCTGCTTCGCTTCCTTGTCGGGCTTCCCACCGGCCATGTGACGAGGATACGTGGTCACACCAGACGCACCGCCGGTGCGCCCGCCGCTCAGCTGCGGGCGAGCAGGCTGCTCGCCTCCTGCGCCGCGGGGCCCTCTGCGGCCAGGTGGGCGAGATCGGGGGAGAGCTCCTCACCGCGGTGGGCCACAGTCTGGGCGTAGAGCCGGCCGGCGCGGTAGCTCGAGCGCACCAGCGGGCCCGCCATCACGCCGGCGAAGCCGATCTCCTCGGCCGTGTTCGAGTGCTCGACGAACTCCTCGGGCTTGACCCACCGCTCCACCGGGTGGTGGCGGGCCGACGGGCGCAGGTACTGGGTGATCGTGATGATCTCGCAGCCGGCCTCGTGCAGGTCGTGCAGCGCGGCGGTGACCTCCTCGGGGGTCTCGCCCATGCCCAGGATCAGGTTCGACTTGGTGACCAGGCCCGCCGCCCGCGCCTTCGTGATCACCTCGAGCGAGCGCTCGTAGCGGAACGCCGGGCGGATGCGCTTGAAGATGCGCGGCACCGTCTCCAGGTTGTGCGCGAGCACCTCGGGGCGGGAGCCGAACACCTCGGCGAGCTGGTCGTCGCGGGAGTTGAAGTCGGGGATCAGCAGCTCGACGCCGGTGCCCGGGTTGAGCGCGTGGATCTGGCGCACGGTCTCGGCGTACAGCCAGGCGCCGCCGTCCTCGAGGTCGTCGCGGGCCACGCCGGTGACCGTGGAATAGCGCAGGCCCATCGTGCGCACGGACTCGGCGACGCGGCGCGGCTCGTCGCGGTCGAGCGCGGCCGGCTTGCCGGTGTCGATCTGGCAGAAGTCGCAGCGCCGGGTGCACTGCTCACCGCCGATGAGGAACGTGGCCTCCCGGTCCTCCCAGCACTCGTAGATGTTGGGACAGCCGGCCTCCTCGCACACGGTGTGCAGCCCGCCGGAGCGCACGAGCGACTTCAGCTCGGTGTACTGCGGGCCCGTGCGGGCCTTCGTCCGGATCCACGGTGGCTTGCGCTCGATCGGGGTCTCGCTGTTGCGGACCTCCAGGCGCAGGAGCTTGCGACCTTCGGGTGCGATCGTCACGGCCCCAGGCTACGCCCTGCCCGCGCGTACACCGGAGGTTGCACGGACGCTGCAGGCCGGGCAGGACTAGGTTCGGCTCCGTGGACCTGCGGATCTTCATCGAGCCCCAGCAGGGGGCCAGTTACGACGACCAGCTGCGCGTCGCCAGCACCGCCGAGGCGGCGGGGTACGACGCGTTCTTCCGCTCCGACCACTTCCTCAAGATGGGCGACGTCTCCGGGGAGCCCGGGCCCACCGACTCCTGGCTCACGATCGCCGCCCTGGCGCGCGAGACGTCGCGGATCCGGCTGGGCACGCTGGTGAACTCGGCGACGTTCCGGCTGCCCGGCCCGCTCGCCATCTCCGTGGCGCAGGCCGACGAGATGTCCGGTGGCCGGGTGGAGCTGGGCCTGGGCGCCGGCTGGTTCGAGGCCGAGCACGCCGCCTACGGCATCCCGTTCCCCGGGCTGGGTGAGCGGTTCGACCGGCTCACCGAGCAGCTCGAGATCGTCACGGGCCTGTGGCGCACGCTGCCCGGCGACCGGTTCTCGTTCTCCGGCGAGCACTACACCGTGACCGACTCGCCCGCGCTGCCCAAGCCGGTGCAGCAGCCGCACCCGCCGGTCATCGTCGGGGGTCACGGGAAGAAGCGCACGCCCGCGCTGGCGGCCCGGTTCGCCACCGAGTTCAACGTCGGCTTCTCCCCGGTGGACGTGGTGGCGGCGCAGTTCGAGCGGGTGGACGCGGCGTGCCAGGCGATCGAGCGGGACCCGTCGGAGGTCGTGCGCTCGATCGCCCAGGTCATCGCGGTGGGCCGCGACGACGCCGAGGTGGCGCGCCGCGCGCTCACGATCGGCCGCGAGGTGGACGACCTGCGCGCGAACGGGATCGCCGGCACGCCCGCCGAGGTGGTCGACCGGCTGGGGCAGTGGCGGGAGAAGACCGGGGCCACCCGCGTCTACCTGCAGCTGCTCGACCTCGCCGACCTCGACCAGGTGGAGCTGATCGCCTCGCAGGTGGCGCCTCAGCTGGGCTGATCCCGCAGCTGGCCCGCGACGTCGGCGGCCGCGGTGAGCAGCACCAGCACCGGCACCACGGCGCGCGTGCCCACCCGGTACGAGCCGCGGCCGTCCTGCTCCACCACGCCGCTGTGGGTGAGGGAGCGCAGGTGGTGGTAGAGCTGGCCGGTGGAGGCGAGCCCGGCCGCCTCCTGCAGCGCGGAGGTGCCGCACGGGCCGCGGGTGAGCAGGGTGCGGACGATCCGCCCGCGGGCCGGGTGGCCCAGCGCGGCCAGCACGGCCACCCGCGGCTCGTCGTCGAGGGCCACCGCGGTGCCGGCGTCGAGGGTGATCTCCCAGGAGACGTCGCCGTGCAGGTGCACGTCGCCCCCGTACCGGACCACCCCGGCGCTCCCGTCAGCCACGACCGCCTCGGCGTGGGCGGTTGCGGCCGCCTCGAGCGCGGTCACCCGCTGCTCCAGGTCGGCGAGCCGGTCCGCAACCTCGTCCATGGGATCAGGATGCCACGGGCGTCCAGTTTTCCGTAATTACGGTTTTCGCAATGGTCTCAGTGCAGCGCCGGGTGCAGGCGCAGGTCGAGCCCGGCCGGTGCGGCCGCGCGCGGCACCACGTGCTCGGCCACCGGCAGGGTGCCCTCGAGCGCCGCCTCGACGGCGGCCGCGGTGGCGTCGAGCACCTCGGCCACGGGCACCGACCGGCCCAGCTCGGCGGCCAGGGACGTGACGCCCGCGTCGGTGATGCCGCAGGGCACGATCCGGTCGTACGCGCCGAGGTCGGGCTCGCAGTTGAGCGCGAAGCCGTGCAGCGTGACGCCGGCCTGCACGCGCACGCCGATCGCGGCGATCTTGCGCTCGGGGCGCCCGGCGTCGGCGGGCAGCCAGACGCCGCTGCGGCCCTCGACCCGGCCCGCGGTGGGGACCCCGGCGTCGTGCACCACCCGGATGAGGGCCTCCTCCAGGCGCCGCACGAAGTCGACGACGTCGAGCGGCTCGGTGAGCCCGACGATCGGGTAGCCCACCAGCTGGCCCGGCCCGTGCCACGTGATCCGCCCGCCGCGGTCGACGTCCACCACCGGGGTGCCGTCGGTGGGCCGGTCCTCGGGCTGCGTGCGCTTGCCTGCCGTGTAGACCGACGGGTGCTCCAGCAGCATCAGCACGTCAGGGCCGGTGCCGGCGCGGCGGGCCTCGGCGTTGGCGCGCTGGACGTCCCATGCGGCGCGGTACTCGACCGTGCCGAGTCGATCGATGCGCAGCGGGTCGGCGCTGCTGCGGCAGGAGCGGGTCACCATGCCGCTCACGCTACCCCGGCGTTCGTGAGGGCCGGAGCGCCGAACCAGACACCGAGCGCCGCCCGCAGGCCGTCGGCGCCGCGCTCGCCCGCCCACGCGACGTACCCGTCGGGACGCACGAGCAGCGCGTCGGCAGGCGGCTGCGGGGTCGTGGCCGCCACGACGTCGACCCGGTCGGCCCACCCGGTGGCCGCGGCTGTGATCTTCGCCCCTGCGGCGAGGTCGAGCAGCAGCGGGCGGGCGGGCCGGAGCAGCTCGGCCAGCCGCGTGGAGCCGGCGCCGGTGCGCAACGGGAGGTCCGGGGCCCACCGGCCGGTGAGCGGGTGCGCGGCCCCGTCGAACCGGGCGGGGTGGTGCAGGTCGGACCCGGCCATGAGGTCGGCGATGCGGCGGGTCGTCGTGGCGTCGTCCAGCAGCTCGGCGAACAGTGCGCGCAGGGCGGTGGTGTTCGCGCCCGGTGCCAGCAGCGCGCTCTGCGCCCGGCTGTGCATGATCACCCGCTCGCCGGCGGGACGGCGCTCGCTCTCGTACGTGTCGAGCAGGCCGTCGGGCGCGGTGCCGTGCACGGCCGCGGCGAGCTTCCAGCCGAGGTTCAGCACGTCCTGCATGCCCAGGTTGAGACCGGGTGCGCCCACAGCGCTGTGCACGTGGGCCGCGTCGCCGACGAGGAACACCCGCCCCGAGCGGTAGCGGTCGGCGTGCCGGGAGTTGACGCCCACGCGTCGCCGCCGGTCGCGCGGCCCCGCGTCCGCGGGCGGGCTCAGCGGCAACCGGGTGCCGACGACCCGGTGCAGCGCGGCGGTCAGCTCCTCCAGGGAGATGTCGTCGGCGTCCTCGAGACCCTCCTCCCCCCACTCGAACGCGCTCATCCGGTAGCAGCCCGGCTCGACCACCGCGTACGCGAGCACCCCCTTTTCGGTGCGCAGGAACGTCGCGGGAGGCAGCCGGCCGTGGCCGGGCAGCTCCAGCTCGCCGGTGTCCAGCGCGACGGGCGCGCCGACGGCGACCCGGCCCGACCGCGACACGAACCCGCGGTCGGTGGTGCCCGGGAAGCCGATGCCGAGCTGCTTGCGGATCGGGCTGGTACCGCCGTCGGCGGCCACGAGGTAGCGCGCCTCGAACCGGCGGGGGCCGGCCGGGGTGAGCACGTCGACGGCCACGGCGTCGGGCGTCTGGTGGACCGCCCGCACCTCGTGGCCGCGCAGCACGGGCACACCGAGCCCGGTGGCCCGTTGCTCGAGCAGCTCCTCGATCCGCCGCTGCGGGATGCCCAGGGCGTGCAGCGCGTGGCCGCCGGCCGCGGTGAGGTCCAGCGGCAACGCCCCGAAGACGAAGCCGGGCGCCGGGCGCGGCGGCCCGTCGTGCCCGCTGAACAGCTCGTAGATCCCCCTCCGGTCGAGCGCCTCCACCACCCGGCCGACGAGGCCGTTGGCCTTGGGCTGGTCCGAGCGTTCGGCGAGCCGCTCCAGCACGACCGCCTCGACCCCGGCGAGGGCGAGCTCGCTCGCCATCAACAGGCCGTTGGGGCCGGCTCCGACGATCAGCACATCAACTGGCACGTGCCCTCCCGGGCAGGACGGACCCGGGGTTCCGGGTGCGGACGGATGTCAGGCGCGCGGGTCGGGCAGCCCGGTCGCGAGCTGCTCCAGTGCGTCGGCGAGCAGGACGTCCAGCGCCACCGGCGGCTCGGTCCGCAGCCACTGCTCGCTCGCGACGTGCACGGCCGATCCGACGGCGGCGGCCACCAGCCGCGGGTACATGTCGCGGTCGGGGTCGGTGCCGGTGCGTTCCCCGACGGCCAGCGCGAGCTCGCGTTCGGCCGCGGACGCCGCCTTCACGAACTCGCCGCGCAGCTCGGGCTGGGCCAGCAGCAGCCGCACCCCAGCCGTCCATTCGGCGGTCGGGCCGGGCTCGGTCGGTGCGAAGACGGTGCCGGCCGCACCGGCGAGCGCGGTCCAGAGGGGCTCGTCGGCGGGCCGGGCGCGGAGCAGTTCGGCGATGCGGGCGAAGCGGTCGAGGTGGCGCCACACGATGGCCTCGTGCTTGCCGGAGAAGTAGTTGTTGAACGTGCGCGGGGAGACGCCCGCCTCGGCGGCGATGTCGTCGACGGTGACCCCGGCCAGGCCGCGTTCGACGGCCAGCCGCAGGGCCGCCCAGCTCAGCGCCGCCCGGGTCTGCTGCTTCTTCTGCTCGCGCAACCCCACGACCACGAGGTTAGACAAATCTTGCGGACCGCGCAATTTTGCTGAGAGTGCAACTCAGGGTCGCTCGACCGCCGCCTGGAGCGCCTCGCGGATCGTCGGGTGCCGGAACGGGTAGCCGTGCTTCTGCAGCACCGCGGCCACCACCCGCGGGCCGGTGAGCACGAGCTCCTCGGCGAGCTGCCCGAGCGTGGCCCGCAGCACCGCCGCAGGCACGACGAAGGGCGCCGGGCGGTGCAGCACCTCGGCGAGCGCGGAGGTGAACTCGGCGTTCGTCGCCGGTGTCGGCCCGGCCAGGTTCACCGGCCCGGCGATGTCGTCGTGCTCCAGCAGGAACCGGATCGCCCCGATCTCGTCGTCGAGCGAGATCCAGGGGAACGCCTGCCGGCCCGTGCCGATCCGGCCGCCCAGCATCAGCGAGAACAGTGGTCGCAGCCGACCCAGCAGGCCCCCGTGCGGCGCCAGCACCCCGGCGGTGCGCATCAGCACCACCCGGGCGCCCGCCTCGGCGGCCGACCTCGTGGCCGCCTCCCAGTCGCGGCACACCTCGGCGAGGAAGGTGGTGCCCGACGGCGCCGTCTCGTCCACCGGGCGCGTGCCGGTGTCGCCGTAGTAGTGCACGCCCGAGGCGCTCAGCATCGTGGGGACGTGGTGCTGCGCCACCGCACCGGCGAGCACCTCGGTGGGCACGTTGCGGCTGTCGCGCAGCAACTGCTTGCGCGCCCCGCTCCACGGCCGGTCGCCGATACCGGCGCCACCCAGGTTCACGACGGCGTCGACGCCGTCGAACGTGCCCTCGTCGATCCGGCCTGCGGGCGGGTCCCAGCCGCGCTCGTCCGGGGCCGCGGGGGCCCGCCGGACGAGCCGCAGGACCTCGTGGCCCGCGTGCCGGAGGTCGGCGACGAGAGCGGTACCGATCAGGCCGGACGATCCGGCGACCACGACGCGCACGCCCGAGATCCTCGCGGAAGCCGGCCGGTGACGCGACCGCAGGGCCCGGTCAGCGGAAGCCGCGCCCGGTCGTCCCGTCGATCATCTGGCGGGCGATGTCGAGGTGCCCGGCGTGGCGCGCGGTCTCCTCGATCATGTGCAGCACGATCCGGCGCGCATCGCTGAACTCGTCGGCGTTCGGGCCGGGGTGGTGGCCCAGCGAATGCGCCGAGAGCGGGGTGGCGGCGAGGATCTCGTCGGACCGCTCGCACTGGGCGGCGTAGAACGCGAACACCGTCGACGGCGGGCGCGGTGTGTTCAGCGGCGTGTGGTCGTCGTCCGGCCACTCCAGCGGGTCGGCCGAGCCGGTGAGGACCGTTTGGAACCAATGCCGTTCGGCGTAGCCGAGGTGCTCGACCATGCCCAGCGGCGTCCAGCCCAGCGATCCGGCCTCGCTGGTGAGCGCGGCCCCGTCGAGACCGTCCAGGATGGCGAGCACGACCGCCCGCTGCGCCGCCAGGAAACCGAGCAGCGCCTTCTTCTCGTCGTCCACCTCGTCCCCCTCCGAGGCCGGGGGTGGAGCCGGGACCCGAGCCCCGGCTCCACCCCCGCCGGTGTCTAGAGACCCAGGTCGACCTCGAAGGCACCTTCCTCGAGGCGGGCCTTGATCGCGCTCACGAACCGGCCGGCGTCGGCGCCGTCGACGATCCGGTGGTCGTAGGTGAGCGGCAGGTAGCAGACCGAACGGATGGCGATGACGTCGTCGCCGTCCGGGCCGGTGACGACCGTGGGCTGCTTGGTGATCTTGCCGGTGCCGAGGATGGCCACCTGCGGCTGGTTGATGATCGGCGTGTCGAACAGCGCACCGGCGCTGCCGATGTTGGTGATCGTGAACGTGCCGCCGGACAGCTCGTCCGGGCCGATCTTGTTGTCCCGCGTGCGCTGCGCCACGTCGGCGATCTTGCGGGCCAGCCCGGCGATGTTGAGGTCCTCGGCGTTCTTGATCACCGGCACGAGCAGGCCGCGCGGGGTGTCGACCGCGATGGCCAGGTGCACGGCCCCGTGGTAGGTGACCTCCTTGGTCTCCTCGTTGATCGACGAGTTGACCTGCGGGAACGCCTTGAGCGCCTCGACGGTGGCCTTCGCGAAGAACGGCAGGAAGGTGAGCTTCACACCCTCGCGCCGCTCGAACTCCGCCTTGGCGCGGGCCCGCAGCGCGGCGATCCGCGTGACGTCGACCTCCTGCACCGTGGTGAGCTGGGCCGAGATCCGCAGCGAGTCGGTCATGCGCTGGGCGATGACCTGGCGCAGCCGCGGCATCTTGACCGTGGTGCCCGGCTCCGGCGCGTTGGCGGCGGGCCGCGGCACCTGCTGCGCGGCCGGTCGGGCTCCACCCGCCGCCGGCGCCGGTGCGGCCGCGGCCGGCGCGGGGGCGGGCTCCGGCTCCGGCGCGGGCTTGCGGGCCTCGGCCGCCGCCAGCACGTCCTGCTTGCGGATCCGGCCGCCCACACCCGACCCGGAGATCGTGGACAGGTCGACGTCGTGCTCGGCGGCGAGCCGGCGCACCAGCGGCGTGACGTACGGCGCGCCGCCGCCGTTGCCCTGGGCGGCGGGCTGCTCCGGCTGCTCGGCAGTGGGCTGCGGCTCGGGCGCGGCCTGGGGCTTCGGCGCGGGGGAGGGGCGCTCCTGGGCCTGCGGCGCGGGCTCGGGCTCCTTCGCGGGCTCCGGTGCGGCCGCGGGCTCCGGGGCCGGCTGCGCGGCCTGCTGCCCGCCACCCGCCGCGGCGTCGCCGATGACGGCGAGCTGCGCACCCACCTCGATGGTCTCGTCCTCGGCCGCCGTGATCTCCAGCAGCGTGCCCGCCACGGGGGAGGGGATCTCGGTGTCGACCTTGTCGGTGGACACCTCGAGCAGCGGCTCGTCCACCGCGACCGTGTCGCCCACCTGCTTGAGCCAGCGGGTGACGGTGCCCTCGGTGACGCTCTCGCCGAGCTCCGGCATCCGCACGGCGGTGCCCTCGCCCGCCGGAGCGGTGGCCGCCTGCGGCGCCTCGGCCGGCTGCTCCGGCTCGGCCGGGGCGGGCTCGGCCGGGGCGGGCTCGGCCTGCGCCGGCGCCTCGGCGGGCGCCTCGGCCGCCGGCTCCGCGGCGTCGGCGCCGGAGTCGGCGTCACCGCCGGAACCGGCAGGTGCCTCGTCGGCGTCGCCGATCACGGCGAGCTCGCCGCCGACCTCGACGGTCTCGTCCTCACCCGCGACGATGCGCTGGAGGACGCCGGCAGCGGGGGACGGGATCTCGGTGTCGACCTTGTCGGTGGACACCTCGAGCAGCGGCTCGTCGACTTCGACCCGGTCGCCCTCCTGCTTGAGCCACCGGGTGACGGTGCCTTCGGTGACACTCTCACCGAGGGCGGGCATCTGGACGGAGAAGGCCATATCGGGTCGGAGCTCCTCTTCCTGCGGTTCGGGTTGTTGTTCGCCGGTCAGCTGTGGCTGTGGAGCGGCTTTCCGGCGAGCGCGAGGTGCGCTTCCCCGAACGCCTCGTTCTGGGTGGGGTGGGCGTGCACGAGCGCGGCCACGTCCTCGGCCTGCGCGTCCCAGTTGTAGACGAGCTGGGCCTCGCCGATCAGCTCGCCGACACGGGCGCCGACCATGTGGATCCCGACGACCGGCCCCGGCGTGCCCTCGGCGCCCGCCTTGACCAGCTTGATCGCGCCCTGGGTCTGCAGGATCTGGCTCTTGCCGTTGCCGGCCAGGTCGTAGACCAGCGTCTGGACCTCGCCGTGCTTCTCCCGGGCCTGCGCCTCGGTGAGACCCACGGACGCCACCTCGGGCTCGCAGTAGGTGACGCGCGGGATCCCGGCCTCGTCGATCGGGGCGGGGGCGAGCCCCGCGATCTCCTCGGCCACGAAGATGCCCTGCTGGAAGCCGCGGTGGGCCAGCTGCAGGCCGGGCACGATGTCGCCGAGCGCGTAGACGTTGGGGAGGTTGGTGCGCAGCCGCTCGTCGGCGAGCACGAAGCCGCGCTCCATCGTGATGCCGGCCTCCTCGTAGCCGTGGCCCGCCGTGTTGGGGCCGCGGCCCACCGCGACCAGCAGCAGGTCGGCCTCGAGCTCCTCGCCGGACTCCAGCGACACCGTGACCGACAGCTCGGTCTGCTTCGCCCCGGTGAACCTCACCCCGGTCTTGAAGGCGATCTTGCGGCGGCGGAACGCCCGCTCGAGCTGCTTGGACGCGAACTCGTCCTCGTTGGGCACCAGCCGCGGCAGCGCCTCGACGATCGTGACCTCGGCGCCGAAGCTGCGGAACACCGACGCGAACTCCACGCCGATCACACCGCCGCCCAGCACCACCACCCGCTCGGGCACCGAGTCGAGGTGGATGGCCTCGTTGCTGGTGATGATCCGCCCGCCGAGATCCAGACCGGGCAGCGACTTGGCGTAGCTGCCCGTGGCGAGCACCACGTTCTTCCCGACGTAACGATCATCACCCACGACGACGGTGTTCGGCCCCTCGAACCTCCCCGTGCCCTCCACGAGGTTGATCTTGCGGGACTTCACCAGGCCCTGCAGCCCCTTGTAGAGGCGCGAGATGACCCCGTCCTTGTAGCCGTTGACCCCGGCCATGTCGATGCCCGCCAGCGAGGTCTTGACGCCGATCTTCTCGCCGTCGCGGGCCGCGTCGGCCACCTCCGCGGCGTGCAGCAGCGCCTTGGTGGGGATGCAGCCGTAGTGCAGGCACGTGCCACCCAGCTTGTCACGCTCCACCAGAACGACGGACTGGCCCAGCTCGGCGGCGCGGAGCGCGGCGGCGTAACCGCCCGAGCCCCCGCCGAGAACGACCAGGTCCGCGTTGTGCTCGGGCACGTGTGTACTCCCTACCGATCGGCCGCCACGGGTGTGGACGCGGCATGTCACGCCGCCGACGCCATCTTGTCATCCGCCGGGCCCGGGCGTGGCGCCTGGTCGTCCCGGGAGCGGATCGGCCGTCTCGATCGTTGGACACCCGGGAGGTGGCGCGATATGGGGCTGTTCGGGAAGTTGCGGCGGGGCGCGTCGCGCGCGCGGAACGAGGACGAGGCGCACCTGCGCACCTGGGCCGCGGCCCACGCCGGGGTCGAGGCGTTCGTGGAGCCGCGCACGGCCGTCACCGAGACCACCGTGCTGCTGGTCGACAAGGACGGCGCCTGGACCCGGCGCCGCGTCGCCGACCCGGCCGCGGCGCGCAAGTTCGCCCGCTCGCTCGCGATGCCGATCTACGACGTGCAGCTCGTCGGCTACCCGCAGCGCATGCGCGACCACGACGCCCGCCAGCGCATCCTGCGCAAGCGCGCCCAGTCCGACCTGGACCGCTGACCGCGAGTCCCGCGTACGGCGCGCGCGAGTCTCCCGTTCTGCGGCGCGAGTCTCCCGTCCCGTGTCGGCGAGTCTCGCGTTTTGCGGCACGAAAGCCGCATCCGGTGGGCGCGAGTCTCGCGTTCGGTGCGGCGAGTCTCGCGTGGTGCGGTTCGTGTACCGCGCCCTGGTGTGGGCGAGTCTCGCGTTCGGTGCGCCGAGTTCCGCGCGGTGCGGTGCGTGTACCGCGTCCCGCGTGGGCGCTAGCGTTCGGTGCGCCGAGTCCCGCGCCGTGGGGCGCGAGCTGCGCGTTCGGCGGGTGCCGGCGCCGGCCTGTGACGCGGGACTCGCGCCGCGAAACGGGAGACTCGCCGTTCGAGACGGGAGACTCGCCCCGACGAAACGGGAGACTCGCGGCCCGGACGGCGGTCCCGCGCCTCACGAACGGGAGACTCGCCGTTCGAGGCGGGAGACTCGCCGTTCGAGACGCGAGACTCGCCCTGACGAAACGGGGGACTCGCGGGTGGTGGTGGGTCAGCCGTTCTGGGCGATGTCCACCAGCAGCGCGTGGAGGGTGCGGACGGGCACGCCGGTGCCGCCCTTCGTCACGTAGCCGTAGGGGCCGCCGCTGTGGAAGCTGGGCCCGGCGATGTCGATGTGGGCCCAGGCGAGGCCGTCGGGCACGAACTCGCGCAGGAAGGTGCCCGCCACGAGCATCCCGCCCCAGCGGCTGCCGGTGACGTTGGCGATGTCGGCGATGCGGGAGTCGAGCTCGCTGCGCATGTGCTCTGGCAGCGGCATCGCCCAGCCGTCCTCGCCGGTGGCGCGGGCGTGGGCGGCGACGCGGTCGCGGAAGTCGTCGCTGCCCATGACGCCGGCGGTGCGCATGCCGAGCGCCACCTGCTGGGCGCCGGTGAGGGTGGAGGTCTCCACGAGGTAGTCGGGCTCGTCCTCGGCGGCGCGGACGATGGCGTCGGCGAGGACGAGCCTGCCCTCGGCGTCGGTGTTGAGCACCTCGACGGTCTTGCCGCCGTACATCCGCAGGACGTCGCCGGGGCGGTAGGCGGTGGAGCTGGGCATGTTCTCGGCCATCGGGACGGTGGCGGTGACGGCCACGGGCAGCTGCAGCTGGGCCGCGAGCACCGTGGTGGCGATCACGGCGGCGGCGCCGCTCATGTCCGAGGTCATGTGATCCATGTTGGCGGCGGGCTTGATCGAGATGCCGCCGGTGTCGAACGTGATGCCCTTGCCGACGAGGGCGACGCTCGCGCGCGGCGAGGAGCCGCCGGCCCAGCGCAGCCGCACGAGGCGCGGCTTGCGTGAGGAGCCGCCGCCGACGCCCAGCACGCCGCCGAAGCCGCCCTCGGCCAGCGCCGCGTCGTCGAGCACCTCGACCTCGACGCCCGCGGCCTCGGCGAGCTCGCGCGCCCGGGCGGCGAAGGTCTCGGGGTAGAGGTCGTTGGGCGGGGTGTTGACCAGGTCGCGGGCGGTGCGCACGGCGCCGGCCACGGCGGTGGCGGTGCGCAGCACCTCGTCCTGCCCGTCCTCGGCGAGGAGCGCCACGCTGCCCACGGGGGCGCGGCCGTTGCCGTTGGACCGGTACTCGGTGAACGTGTAGGCGCCCATCAGGGTGCCCTCGGCGGCCGCGCCGAGGTCGAGCCGGCCCAGCGCGCTGACGACGCGGTCGCTGCCCGCGAGCGCCCGCGCGGCGGAGCCGGACGCGCGCCGCACCTGCTCGGCCTGCGGTTCGCCGCCCTCGTCGGTCGCCCCGAGTCCGACGGCGACGAGCAGCGGGGCGGTGATCGCGCCGCGGGCCGGGAGCTTCACGACCTCGTCGGCCTTGCCGGTGGCCCCGACCACGGCGAGCAGCTCGGTGAGCGCGGCCTCGCCGCCGAAGGCCTCGGCGATCTCACCCGCCCCGGGGGCGATGCGGGGTCGTTCCTCGCCGTCGGCCGCGGGCAGCAGGCCGATGACCACGGCGTCGACGTCGGCGGTGACGGGCGAGCCGTCCGCGATGTGCAGGTCGGTGGACACGCGTGGGGTCCTCTCGGGAGATGGGTGGCGAGACCGGTTCGAGATGCTAATGACACCGACGTGCCGTCGGTCCGGCCAGGCCCGGGTGCAAGGGTGTACGCCGTGTCCTCGAGCGTGCAGCGCCGTCTTGGTACCGCGGACGCCACGGTGCTCGGCCTGGCCGCAATGCTCGGCACCGGGGTGTTCGCGGTCTGGGCCCCTGCGGCGGCGGCCGCCGGGCCGTTCCTCCTGTTCGCGGTGCTGCTGGCGGGCATCGTGGCGGCCTGCAACGCTGCCTCCACGGCCGATCTGGCCGTCGCCCATCCCGAGAGCGGTGGTGGCTACGTCTACGGCCGTGAGCGGCTCGCGCCGGGTGCGGGCCGGCTCGCCGGTGTGGCGTTCCTGGTGGGGAAGACGTCCTCGGCGGCCGCTGCGGCCGGGGTGTTCGGCGCCTACGTGCTCCCGTCGAGCCCGCTGCCCGCGGTCGTGCTGGTCATCGTGGCCGTCACCGTGCTGAACGCCACGGGCGTCCGGTGGACGGCGCGGGGGGCCTACGCGCTCGTCGGCGGCACGCTGGCGGTGCTCGTGGTCGTGGTGGTGATCGGCCTGGTGGGGCCCGAGCCCATGCCGGTGGGCACCCTGGCGAGCCCGGACGCCGAGGCGGTGCCCACGCCGGGGAGCGGGGTGGTCGGGGTGCTCACGGCGGCGGGCCTGGTCTTCTTCGCGTTCGCCGGGTACGCGCGCATCGCGACGCTCGGCGAGGAGGTGCGCGACCCGCGCCGCACGATCCGGCGGGCCATCGGGCTGGCGCTCGGCATCACGCTGATGACGTACCTGCTGGTGGCGGCCGCGCTGATGGTCGGCCTCGGCACCGACCGGCTCGCCACGGAGGCCGCGCCGCTCGTGGCGGTGGTGGACGCGGGCGAGACGAGCGCGCTCGGGGTGCTGGTCCGCGCCGGGGCGGCCGTGGCGGCGGGGTCGGCGCTGCTGTCGGTGCTGGTCGGGGTGAGCCGCACCGCGCTGGCCATGGCCCGGCGCGGCGAGCTGCCCCGCGGTCTCGCGGCGATCTCGGCGCGGGGCACGCCGACCCGCGCCGACATCGCGGGCGGGCTCGTCACGATCGGCATCGCGGTGCTGGCCGGGCCGATCGCGGCGATCGCGCTGTCGGCCTGCTCGGTGCTCGTGTACTACGCGGTGATCAACCTGGCTGCGCTGCGCATGGCGCCCGCCGAACGCAGCTGGCCGCGGTGGACCTCGGCGCTCGGCCTGGTGCTGTGCCTGGGGCTGGCCGCGCTCCTGCCCACGCGGCAGGTCGTGGTCACGGCGGTGGCGCTGGCCGTGGCCTGGACGCTCTGCACGCTGATCGGCCGGGGCCGCGCACCTGCGCGGGACGACGGAGCCGCCGGGTAGGTTCGCCGCGTGTCCGACCTCCTCACCAGTCCGCTGCACGAGAAGCACACAGCGCTCGGGGCCACCCTCGGGGCGTTCGGGGGCTGGTCGATGCCGCTGGCCTATCCCGCGGGCACCGTGGCCGAGCACACGGCCGTGCGGGAGGCCGTGGGCGTGTTCGACGTCAGCCACCTCGGCAAGCTCGCGATCACCGGGCCGGGTGCCGCGGAGTTCGTCAACCGGTGCTTCACGGCCGACCTCGGGCGGATCGCGCCCGGTCAGGCGCAGTACACGTTGTGCTGCAACGCCTCCGGCGGGGTGGTGGACGACATCATCGTCTACCTCGTCGGGCCGGACGAGGTGCTCGCCGTGCCCAACGCCGCCAACGCGGCGCGGGTGGCCGAGATGCTCCGCTCGGCCGCCCCGGACGGGATCACCGTCACCGACCGGCACCACGACCTCGCGGTGCTCGCCGCGCAGGGGCCGAAGGCGGCCGAGGCGCTGGCCGCGGTGGTGCCCGGCTCCGTGGACGTGGACTACATGTCGTTCACCGACGTCGAGGGCGTGCGGGTCTGCCGCACCGGCTACACCGGTGAGCGCGGCTACGAGCTGCTGGTGCCCGCGGACGACGCCCCGCGCGTCTGGGACGCGCTGCTCGCGGCGGCCGAGGGGTTCGGCGGCGGCCCGGCCGGGCTCGGGGCCCGCGACACCCTGCGCACCGAGATGGGCTACCCGCTGCACGGGCAGGACCTCGGCGAGGACATCACCCCCGTGCAGGCGGGCAGCGGGTGGGCCGTGGGTTGGTCCAAGCCGCAGTTCTGGGGGCGTGACGCGCTGCTCGCGGAGAAGGAGGCGGGCCCGGCGCGGCGGCTGCGTGGCCTGCGGGCCACCGGGCGCGGCGTCCCGCGGCCCGGCATGGCCGTGCTGGCGGACGGTGTGCAGGTCGGCACCACGACGTCCGGCACGTTCTCCCCGACGCTGCGCACCGGCATCGCGCTCGCGCTGATCGACACGGGGGCGGGCGTCGGCCTCGACGACGAGGTGACCGTCGACGTCCGGGGTCGCATGCTGCCCTGCGCGGTGGTGAGGCCGCCGTTCGTGCCCTCCCACGTGCGGTGATGCGAGCGGGATGCTCGGACGTCCGACCGTTGTGCCGCCTAGTACCGTCTGCGCTATGAGCGTGCAGTTCACCCGCACCCCCAACCCGTCGCCGGTGCCGGCAGCCCGGCGGGCGGAGCTGGTGGCCGATCCGGGGTTCGGTCGGTACTTCACCGACCACATGGTCACGATCCGGTGGAAGTCGGGTGTGGGGTGGCACGACGCCGCCGTGGTGCCCTACGGGCCGCTCACGCTCGACCCGGCCACGATGGTGCTGCACTACGGCCAGGAGATCTTCGAGGGTCTCAAGGCCTACCGGCAGCCCGACGGGTCGATCGCGAGCTTCCGCCCGGAGGCCAACGCGGCCCGGTTCCGGGCGTCCGCGGCGCGGATGGCGATGGCGGAGCTGCCCGACGAGCTGTTCCTCGCCTCCCTCGAGGAGCTCGTGGGCGCCGACCGCGAGTGGGTGCCGCCCGCCGGCGGGGAGGACTCGCTCTACCTGCGTCCGTTCATGCTGGCCACGGAGGTCGGGCTCGGGGTGCGCCCGGCCTCGGAGTACCTGTACGCGGTGATCGCGTCGCCCGCGGGCCCGTACTTCGCGGGTGGCGTCAAGCCGGTGGACGTGTGGCTGTCCACCGACTACACGCGCGCCGCCCTCGGCGGCACCGGCACCGCCAAGTGCGGTGGCAACTACGCCGCCTCCCTGCTGCCGCAGGCCCAGGGCGCCGAGCACGGGTGCGCCCAGGTCGCCTACCTCGACGCCGAGGAGCGGAAGTGGGTCGACGAGATGGGCTCGAACAACCTCTTCTTCGTGTACGGCTCCGGCGACGACGTCGAGGTGGTCACGCCCTCGCTCACCGGCAGCATCCTCGCGGGCGTCACCCGTGACTCCCTGCTGGTGCTGGCCAAGGAGCTGGGCTGCCAGGTCACCGAGCGGCGGGTGTCGGGCCAGGAGTGGCTCGAGGGCGCCGCCGACGGGCGGATCACGGAGGTCTTCGGCTGCGGCACCGCCGCGGTGATCACGCCGATCGGCCGCGTCAAGCACAACGACGGCGAGGTGGAGATCGGCGGCGGGCAGCCGGGCCCGGTCACCCTGAAGCTGCGCGCGCTGCTCACCGACATCCAGCGCGGCGTCGCCGCCGACACGCACAGCTGGATGCGCACGCTCGTCCCGGCCTGATCAGCCGCCGGCGGCGGTGGCCAGCGTGATCAGCACCGCCGTCGCCGCCAGCTCGTTCGCCGCGCCCAGCACGTCACCGGTCATGCCGCCGAAGCGGCGGGCCGTGTGCCGGGACAGCGCGGCGACGAGCGCGGCGCCCAGCACCACCCCGACGGTCGCGCGCGGGCCGAGCGCGAGGCCGGCGGCAGCCAGCGTCGTCCACCAGGCGGCGGCCACCCACCACGGCTGCGACCCGGCCACGAGCGCGCCGAGCCCACCGGGCCGGGCGGCGGGCACGCCTCGGCGGGCCACCCAGCAGAACCCGGCCCGTCCGGTGGCACCGGCCAGCGCGACGGCGGCCACCGCGGCCGGTCCCGCCGATGCCAGCGCGGCGAGCGCCGCGCCCTGCACGCCGAGCACCACCACCAGCGTGACCACGGCGAACGCGCCCACCCCGCCCTCGCGCATCACGGCGAGCGCGCGCTCGGGCGGGCCGTAGCAGCCCAGGCCGTCGGCGGTGTCGGCCAGGCCGTCGACGTGCATGCCGCGGGTGGCGAGCGCGAGGAACCCGACGGTGAGCAGGCCCGCCGCGAGCGGCGGCACGCCCGCCGCGGCGAGCCCGACGAGCAGCCCGCCCGCCACGGCACCCAGCGCCGCCCCGACGACCGGGGCCCATCGCAGCGCACCCGCGCCGAGGCGGGCGGTCGGCTCGACCGTCCCGACCGGCAACACGGTCAGCAGGCCCAGCGCGAGCCGCAGCGACCTCAACGGTCGCCGGTCTCCGCCATCAGGCTGACGGCCATCTGCAGCAGCGGGACGGCGGCCACCGCGCCCGTGCCGTCGCCGAGGCGGACACCGAGGTCCAGCACCGGCGACAGGTCCAGGTGCTCCTCGACGAGCGCCATCGCGGGGTCGGGGGAGCGCTGGGCGTAGAGCCACCAGTCCCGGGCGCCCTTGGCCAGCTCCTCGGCGAGCAGGGCGGCGGCCCCGACGACGACGCCGTCCAGCAGCACGGGCGTGCGCCGCAGCGCGGCCTGCACGCAGAAGCCGGCGAGCGCGGTGAGGTCGGCGCCGCCCACCACGCGCAGCAGCGCGAGCGGGTCGCGCACGTGCGGCCGTGCCCGGCGCAGCGCGTCGCGGACGGCGGCGGCCTTGCGCATCCAGCCCGCGTCGTCGATCCCGCTGCCGCGCCCGATCACGGCCACCGGCTCGGTGTTCGTGAGCGCGGCCACGAGCGTGGCCGCCGGGGTGGTGGCGCCGACGCCGATCGAGGCGGGCACGAGCAGGTCGGCGCCCGCGTCCACCTCTTCGTCGGCCAGCGCCCGGCCGAGGGCGAACGCCCGGTCGGCCTCGTCGCCGGTGAGCGCGTCCTCCCGGTCGATCCGGCCACTGCCCCGGCGGATCCGGCGCTCGTCCGGGGTGTCGCTGTCGAGCGCCACGTCGACGACCCGCACCGACACCCCCGCCACCGCGGCGAGCACGCCGACCGGCGCCGTGTGCTCGCGGAACGCCGTCACCTGCTCGGCCGTCGTGCCCGCGGCGTGGACCGACACCCCGGCCTCGGCGATCCCGTGGTCGCCCGCGACCACCACCACGCGGGGCCGCGCGAGCGGGTGCGGCGGGCACACCCCCTGCGCCGCCGCGAGCCAGACGCCCAGCTCGGCGAGCCGGCCCAGCGCCCCGTCGGGCACGTCCATCTCGGCGTGGCGGGCGACGGCGGCGCGGCGCGCGTCGACGTCCGGGGCGGTGACGGCAGGCAGGTCCACGAGGAGTTCCTACAGCGGCGCCCGGCGCCGGTCACCAACGGGGTGGCGCGTGGGGCCTCAGGGGCGCTTGAGGGGCAGGGGAAGCCCCGCGACCAGCAGCGTCACCTCGTCGCACACGGCGGCGAGGGCGGCGTTGAGGGCGCCGAGCTCGTCGCGGAAGAGCCGGCCCGCCCGCGTGGGCGGCACGACGCCCAGGCCCACCTCCGCCGACACCAGCACGACCCGGCCGGGCGCCGCCGCCACGGCGGACACCAGCTCCTCGACCGCCGTGCCGACCTGCGGCGGGACGGTGGGCGCCTCCCAGGCCCCGGCGTCGTCCAGCACGCCGGTGAGCCAGGTGGCGAGGTCGTCGACGAGCAGGGGCCCGCCGCCCGCGCGCACGACGGCCGCGACGTCGCTGTCCTCCAGCGTGGTCCACGACGGGGACCTGCGGGCGCGGTGGGCGTCGATGCGGGCCGACCACTCGTCGTCGTCCGCGCGGCGCCGGGCCGTGGCGAGGTAGCGGACGGGCTCGTCCGCGGGCAGCAGGTCCTCGGCGAACCGCGACTTGCCCGAGCGGGTGCCTCCCAGCACCAGGGTGCGGCTCAGGGGTTCGCGCCCCGCTCGACCCGCGGCTTCGGGATGCGCAGCCTGCGCAGCTGGCTGGCCCGCGTGAAGGCGTACCAGCCGGTGGACAGGGCGCCGATCTGCTCGTCGGGGAACTTCTCGCGCGCCTTCCGGGTGACGGAGGCGCCCAGGAAGATCCCCTCGATGATCATCGTGGTGAGCGCGACGAGGCTGAACAGGCTCAGGTACTGCTGCGCGGCGAGCACCGGCACCAGCAGCGAGAGCACCACGACGATGGCGAGCGGCATGAACAGGCCCATGATGTGCGGGCGCGAGTCGACCACGTCGCGGATGTAGGCCTTGACCGGCCCGCGGTCGCGCGGCATGAGGTAGCGCTCGTCGCCCTCGGCCATCCGCTGCCTGCGCTCCTCGGCGAGGCGGCGCCGCTCGTCGCGGCTCGGGCGGTTGGCCCTGGCCAGGCGGGCCGCCTCGCGCTGCGTGCGCGGCGGCGGTGCGGCCGGCCCGCGGCGACGGCCCTCGGCCTCGCGCCGCTTCGGGGTGGGGCGGCCCTTGCCGGCGGTGCGCCTCGGGTCGGACTGCTGCTCGGACTCGGTGGGCGCCGGCGCCGTCTCGGACGTGTCGGCGCCGACCTTCGACGGCGTGGAACGGCGCAGGAACCTCACACACCACACCTTACGGGCGATACCGTGCCCGCCATGCGAGTGGTCGTGGCACCTGATTCCTTCGGCGGCACACTGAGCGCCACGGCGGCAGCCGAGGCGATCGCGACGGGATGGCGTCGCACCGCCCCCGGTGACGAACTGCGGCTCCTCCCGCTGGCCGACGGTGGCACCGGGTTCGTCGAGGTGCTGCACGCCGCGCTGGGGGGCGAGTGGCACGAACGCGAGGTCACGGGCCCGTTCGGCGACCCCGTGCCCGCCCGCTGGCTGCGGATCGCCGACACCGCCTACCTGGAGTCGGCCGCCGCGTGCGGGCTGCACTTCGTGCCGCGGGAGCGGCGGGTGCCCGAGGTGGCGCGGTCGCTCACCTCGTACGGGGTGGGCGAGCTGGTGGCCGACGCCCGCGACGCCGGGGTGGCGGAGGTCGTGATCGGGCTGGGTGGCTCGGCCACCACCGACGGCGGTGCCGGGATGCTCGCGGCGCTGGGTGCGGTGCCGGTCGACGCCGAGGGCACGCCGCTGCCGCAGGGCGGTGCCGCGCTCGCCCGCTGCGCGCGCCTCGAGGGAGCGGTCGATCTCGGCGGCACCCGGCTCGTGGCGGCCGCCGACGTCGACAACCCGCTGCTCGGGCAGCACGGGGCTGCCGCCGTGTTCGGCCCGCAGAAGGGCGCCGACGACGCCGCTGTCGCCGCGCTGGACGCCGCGCTCGCGCGGTTCGCCGATGCCCTCGCCGCCGCGTTCGGCGCGGACGTGCGCGACGAGCCCGGGGCCGGGGCCGCCGGTGGTCTGGGTGCCGCGCTGCTCGCGTGCGGGGCGCGGCGGGTGTCCGGCGCGGGCCTGGTGCGCGAGCTCGTCGGGCTGGACGCCGAGCTCGACAAGGCCCAGCTGGCCATCACCGGCGAGGGCAGCTTCGACTGGCAGTCGCTGCGCGGCAAGCTGATCACCGCCGTCGCTCGCGGGGCGGCCGACCGGGGCCTTCCGTGCATCGTGCTCGCCGGGCAGGTGTCGGTGGGGCGGCGCGAGGCCGCCGCGGTGGGCGTCGACTCCGCCTACGGGGTGGCCGAGCACGCGGGCGGCGTCGAGGCCTCGATGGCCGATCCCGCAGGCACCCTCGCCGCGCTCGCCGAGCACGTCGCGCGCCAGTGGAGCAAGGACTGAGCGGAACGCGATCGCGGGTGGCGCGCATCACCCTGCCGCAGGTGCCCGGGCGAGCGGGGGTACCGGAGGTACGCTGGGAACAGGAAAGCGCCGCAAGCTGTTGGGGAGAGTCATGACTGTCGACAACACCACCGCCGTCGAGACCGAGACGCACGGCGTCGAGCTCACCGACGCCGCCGCGCTCAAGGCCAAGGCGCTGCTCGACCAGGAGGGCCGCGACGACATGCACCTGCGCATCGCCGTCCAGCCGGGTGGCTGCGCCGGCCTGCGCTACCAGCTGTTCTTCGACGACCGCGAGCTCGACGGCGACCTGTTCCGCGACTTCCAGGGGCTGAAGGTCGGCGTCGACCGGATGTCGGCCCCGTACCTGCAGGGTGCGGTCATCGACTTCGTCGACAGCATCGAGAAGCAGGGCTTCACGATCGACAACCCGAACGCGGGCGGCTCCTGCGCCTGCGGCGACTCGTTCAACTGAGCTGATCGCGGCTTCCTCGTCGTCGGACCCCGGCCGGGACCTCTCGGCCGGGGTCCGCGCGTCTGTAGGGTGACTGCCCGTGCCTATCGCCGTGACCGGGTCCATCGCCACCGACCAGCTGATGCATTTCCCGGGTCGGTTCGCCGACCAGCTCGTGCTGGACCAGCTCGACCGGCTGTCGCTCAGCTTCCTGGTCGACGACATGGTGATCCGTCCCGGTGGCGTGGCGGGCAACATCGCCTACGCGCTCGGCGTGCTCGGCCGCTCGCCCCTGCTGGTCGGTGCGGTCGGGGCCGACTTCGGCGAGTACCGGGCCCGCCTCGAGGCCAACGGCGTCGACTGCTCCGCCGTGCTGGTCTGCCCGGACGTCAACACGGGCCGTTTCGTCTGCACCACCGATGACGACATGCGCCAGATCGCGTCGTTCTACACCGGCGCCATGGCGCGCTCGCGGGAGATCTCGCTGGCCCCGCTGCGCGAGCGGATCGAGCTCGTGCTGGTGGGCGCCAACGACCCCGAGGCGATGCTGCGCCACACCGACGAGTCCCGCGAGCTGGGCATTCCGTTCGCGGCCGACCCGTCCCAGCAGCTCGCCCGCATGGAGGGCCCGGAGATCCGCCGGCTCGTCTCGGGCGCCCGCTACCTGCTCACCAACGACTACGAGTGGGAGCTCCTGCTCAAGAAGACCGGCTGGACCGAGGCGCAGGTCGCCGACGAGGTGGAGATCAGGATCACCACCCACGGCGAGAACGGCGTGGAGATCCACGGCCCGCAGACGCTGAAGATCGGTGTCGTGCCCGAGACCGGCAAGGTCGACCCCACCGGCGTCGGCGACGCGTTCCGCGCCGGCTTCCTCGCGGCGGTGTCCGGCGGCCTGTCCCTGGAGCGCGCGGCACAGCTCGGCTCGCTCATCGCGGTGCAGGTCCTGGAGACCGACGGCCCGCAGGAGTGGACCTGGGACCGCGCCACGGCGCTCACCCGCCTGGGCGAGGCCTACGGCCCCGACGCGCCCACGGAGATCGAGCGGGTGCTCCCGGCCTGACGGCCGGGAAACCGCCGCAGGCGGGGCCGGAGCCGTGATCGACGCGGCACGCGTCCGTGCCCGACCCGGGCCGGTTCCCGGCGACCTGCTCGGCTAGTCTCTACGCGAGGTCGAAATCAGGCCCGGCACGCAGGATCGGGCAGCTACGGTTCAGGAGGGCGGCGAGCAGTGGGCCGAGCACAGCGCGGGGGAGACCGATCCTCGACGAGGCCCCCGTCGAGATTGCAGGGCCCGCGGCGGCGCGCGGTCCAGCTGGCCGGGCTGGTCCTGCTGGTCGTCCCGCTCACCACCGGGTGTTCGGTGGAGGAGGTCCTGCGGTTCGGGTGGCCGGTGGGCGTCACCCCGCAGGCCGAGTCGATGCGCCAGCTGTGGACGTGGTCCGCGATCGCGGCGCTCGTCGTCGGGGCGGTCACCTGGGGTGCGATGTTCTGGGCGGTGGCCTTCCACCGCAAGCGCAAGGGCGACGAGAGCCTGCCGCGCCAGACGCAGTACAACCTGCCCCTCGAGGTCACCTTCACGGTGATCCCCACGATCATCGTCGCGGTGCTGTTCGCGTTCACCGTGAACGTGCAGAACTACGTCGACACCGACGTGGCCGACCCGGACCTGCGGGTGGACGTCACGGCGTTCCAGTGGAACTGGGAGTTCGAGTACCCCGACGCCCCCACGCCCGACGGGCAGCCGGTGAGCACGCTGGGCACCAGCGAAACCATCCCGCTGCTGGTGCTCCCCACGGAGCGGCGGATCGAGTTCTCCCAGCGGTCCAACGACGTGATCCACAGCTTCTTCGTGCCCGAGTTCCTGTTCAAGCGCGACGTCTTCCCGCTGCCCGAGGTCAACGACCAGGACAACGTCTGGCAGATCGACTCGATCGACCGCGAGGGTGCCTTCGTCGGCCGCTGCGCCGAGCTCTGCGGCACCTACCACGCCATGATGAACTTCGAGGTCAGGGCGCTCTCGCCGGCGCTGTTCGACCAGTGGCTCGCGCTGCGCCAGCAGACCAACCCGGCCACCGGCGCCCCGTACACGGCGGGTGAGGCGCTGCAGCAGCTCGGCTGCGGCGAGCTGTGCACGCCCGAGGCGTACACCACCTACCCCTTCAACACCGACCGCACGCTCCGCAGCGCGTCGCAGCCGGTCACCGCGGGGAGCTGAGGCACGCCATGAAGGTCGAATCCCGAATCTTCGAGATCGTCACCGCGTTCTTCTTCCTCGCGGCGATCGTCTACACCGTGCTCGCCCAGGAGCCCGTCGGCATCGCGGCGCTGTTCCTCACCGGCGGCCTCTCGCTGATCATCGGCACGTACTTCCGGTTCATCTCCCGGCGGCTCGAGGAGCGGCCGGAGGACAACCCGGAGGCCGAGGTCTCCGACGGCGCGGGCGAGGTCGGCTTCTTCTCCCCGGGCAGCTACTGGCCCATCGGGGTGGCCGCCTGCGCCGCACTCTGCGGCATCGCACTCGCCTTCTGGCACGTGTGGCTGCTGGTGATCGGCGGCGTGCTGCTGCTGATCGCCGTCGGCGGTCTGGTCTTCGAGTACCACATCCGCCCCGCGGAGCACTGAGCTCCGTCCCGCCGGGTGCGCGGGTTCCGCGGAAACGCTGCTCACGGCCAGTCGGGACGGCACACATGCCCGGACGCGTGTGCCGTCCCGACTGGGTGTGTGCCGTGGTGTAGCTGTGCGCGTCAGCCGCGGGCCGCGTCCCCCAGCGTCTGGCGGGCGATGATCACCTGCTGGATCTGGCTGGTGCCCTCGTAGATCCGGAACAGGCGCGCGTCGCGGTAGAACCGCTCGACCGCGACGCCGCGGATGTACCCCGCGCCGCCGTGCACCTGGACGGCCCGGTCGGCCACCCGGCCCACCATCTCGCTGGCGAAGTACTTGGCCACCGAGGGTCCGCGCACCTTGTCGGTGCCCTCGTCGTAGGCGCGCGCGACGTCGAGCACGAGGGCACGGCCTGCCATGTGGTCGGTGACGGAGTCGGCGATCAGGCCCTGCACCAGCTGGAACGAGGCGATCGGCCGCCCGCCCTGCTCGCGGCTGCGCGCGAACTCCACCGACTCGTGCACCAGCCGCGCCGCCATCCCGACGCACAGGGCCGCGATGTGGGCGCGGCCGTGCGCGAGGCACCGGGCGGCGGTCTGGAAGCCGCGGTCCACGCCGTCGGCGCCACCGACCAGGGCCTCCGCGGGCACGCGCACGTCGTCGAGGTGGACGTCGGCGGTCCAGGCGCCGAACTGGCCCATCTTGTGGTCCTTCGGCCCGATGCTGAGCCCCGGGGTGTCGGTGGGCACGAGGAACGTGGAGATGCCCCGGTTGCCCACCGCGTCCGGGTTGGACCGGGCGAACACCATGATCACGTCGGCCACGGGGGCGTTGGTGATGTAGCGCTTCGACCCGTTGAGCACCCAGTCGGAGCCGTCGCGGCGCGCGGTGGTGGCCAGGCCCGCCGGGTCCGACCCCGCGTCGGCCTCGGTGAGCCCGAACGAGGCCGTCACCTCGCCGGACGCCAGCCGCGGCAGCCAGCTGCGCCGCTGCTCCTCGGTGCCCCCGACCAGCAGCACCTGCCCCGCGATGCCGTTGTTCGTGCCGAAGAGCGACCGCAGGGCGGGGGTGGTCCAGCCCAGCTCGAACGCGAGCTGCGCCTCCTCGGTGAGGGTCATGCCGAGGCCGCCGTACTCCTCCGGGATCGCGAACCCGTAGAGCCCCATCTCCTTGCAGGTGGAGATCACGTGCTCCGGGATCGCGTCCTCGGCGTCGATCTGCTCCTCGATCGGCACGACCTCCTTGCGGACGAAATCGCGCACGGCGGACAGCACATCAGCGAGGTCGGCGGGGTCCATGGTCGGGACGCTACCGCCGGTACGGGCACGGCGTCCCGTCAGCGCACGAGCGCGACGAGGAAGCCGTCGTACCGGCCGCCGCGCACCACGTTGTCGACGACGATCATGATCAGCCTGTGCGGGGCGGGGTGGGGCGCGCCCTACCCTGAGCGGGGAGGCGCACCGGCTGGGGGGCGTCGCGAGGGGGGACGAGAGTACGCGGCATGACCGACTACGCGCCTGCCCCGGCGCCCGGAGCGCTGACCGCGTCCCAGCGGTTCTGGCGGGGTTACGGCTACCTGCTCGGTGGTCTGCCGCTGGCCATCGTCGCGTTCGTGATCGCGGTCGTGGGCTTCGCGGCGGGCGTCGGCACGATGGTGGTCTGGCTCGGGCTGCCGATCCTCGCCGGCACGCTGCGCGCCTCGCGCGGGCTCGCGCGCGTCGAGCGGCGGGGCGCGGAGTGGGCCACCGGCCGCCCGCTGCCGCCGCACCACTACCGGGAGGCGCGGGGCCGCGGGATCGGGCGGCTGTTCCGCATGATCGCCGACCCGCAGTCGTGGCGTGACCTGCTGCACGGCGTGATCGGGTTCCCGGTGCGGGTCGCGATGTTCGTCATCGCCGTGGTCTGGACGGTCGGCGGGCTCGGGTCGGTGCTCTACGTCACCTGGCAGTGGGCCCTCCCCGAGAACGGCGGGCTGTTCTGGCTGATCTTCGGCTACAACTTCCGCCTGGGGGAGATCGCGCTCAACACCGTGCTCGGCGTGATCATGCTGACCACGGCCCCGCTGGTCGTCCGCGGACTGGTGGCCACGCGGGCCGGGCTGGCCCGGGGCCTGCTCACCAACCAGACCGCGGCCCTGCGCGCCCGCGCGGCCCAGCTCGAGTCGAGCAGGCGCGCCGCAGTCCAGGCCGAGGCGCAGACCCTGCGCCGGCTCGAGCGCGACATCCACGACGGCCCGCAGCAGCGCCTCGTGCGGCTGAACATGGACCTGGAGGCCGTCGCCCGCCGGCTCGACGACAACCCGGAGAAGGCGCGGCCGCTGGTGGCGGAGGCGCTCGAGCAGAGCCGGGAGGCCCTCGACGAGCTGCGCGCCCTCTCCCGCGGCATCGCCCCGCCGATCCTCGCCGACCGCGGCCTCGGGCCCGCCCTCGCCGCCGCCGCGGCCCGCTGCCCGGTGGAGGTCTCGCTCGACGTCGCGCTGCCGCCGGGGCAGCGGCTCGCCGCCGCCGTGGAGAACACCGCGTACTTCGTGGCGACGGAGGCGCTCACGAACGTCGCGAAGCACGCGCAGGCCACGTTGTGCACGGTGGTCGTCTCCGCCGACGCAGGCCGGGTGCTCGTGCAGGTCCGCGACGACGGGCGCGGCGGGGCGCACCTCGGCAAGGGCCACGGCCTCGCCGGGCTCGCCGACCGGCTGGCCACCGTGGAGGGCGCGCTGGACGTGGTGAGCCCGCCCGGTGGACCCACCGTGCTGACCGCCGAGATCCCGCTGCACGGGGTGGGTGGATGATCGAGCGGTGAAGGTCGTGTTGGCGGAGGATTCACTGCTGTTGCGGGAGGGGCTCGTCCGCCTCCTCGACGAGGCGGGGGCCAATGTGGTGGCCGCCGTCGGCGACGGGGACGGCCTGGTCGCGGCCGTGCAGGAGCACCGCCCCGACGTCGCCGTGGTGGACGTCCGGATGCCCCCGAGCTTCACCGACGAGGGCCTGCGCGCCGCGCTGGAGGTGCGCCGCACCGTGCCCGGCACGGCGATCCTGGTGCTGTCGCAGTACGTCGAGGAGTCATACGCCTCGGACCTGTTCGCGGCGGGTGGCGGGGTCGGCTACCTGCTGAAGGACCGGGTCTCGAAGCTCGCCGACCTGTCCGACGCGCTGCAGCGGGTGGCCGACGGCGGCACCGTGCTCGACCCCGAGGTGGTCTCGGCGCTGTTCGCCCACCGTCGCCGCCGCGACCCGCTCGCGGAGCTGTCCCCGCGCGAGCGGGAGGTCATGGGCCTCATCGCGGAGGGGCGCACGAACACGGCCATCGGCCGCACCCTCGTGATCAGCCAGGGGGCCGTCGAGAAGCACATCTCGTCGATCTTCACCAAGCTCGGCCTGCCCCCCTCGGGCGACGACCACCGCCGGGTGATGGCGGTGCTGACCTGGCTGGGCGTCTGACGGCCTCCACCTCCGATGGTGTGCCACGATGGGTGCTCATGTGCGCACGCGAGGACGGGCCAGGAGCCGAGTACTGGCAGGAGGTGCCGTCGGCCGACCGCGTCGAGGCCGCGGCATCGGCGTTCCGCCTGCTCGGCGACCCGACCCGGCTGCGCGTGCTCTGGGTGCTGTGCGGTGGTGAGCACGACGTCACCACGGTGACCGGCCTGGTCGGCGCCGCACGTCCCGCGGTGTCCCAGCACCTGGCGAAGCTGCGCCTGGCCGGGCTCGTCGTCGCGCGCCGGGAGGGGCGGCGCGTGCTCTACCGCGCGAGCGGCGCGCACGTGCGCCGGCTCGTGGCGGAGGCGTTCGAGAGCGCCGGCCACCGGGTCAGCGGGCGGCCGGACCACCCGTGACGCGCTCGTCGGCCCAGACGCCCGCGGCGGCGGCGCGCGCGGCGTCGGCGGCCCACCGCGCGGCGAGGGCGTCGTCCACGGCGCCGCCCAGCAGGAGCAGCTCGTGGTAGAGCGGTGCCGTGGCCGCCACCAGCAGCCGGCGGGCGTCCGTGCCGGCGGGCACCTCGCCGCGGGACACGGCCCGGTCCACCACCACCTCCGAGCGCCGGTACCGGTCGTCGAGGAACTCGTGCAGGGCGTGCGCCGCCGCCGGTGAGCGGTGCGAGGCCACGATCAGGGCCCTGGCGAGCGAGCGTTCGGCGGTGAGGTGCCGGACGACGTCCTGGTTCAACGCGGTGAGGTCCGCGGCCAGGCTTCCCCGGTCGGGTGGCGTCCAGTCGTCCTCGCGGCCCGCGGCCAGGGCGTCGGCGAGCAGGCCGCCCACGTCGCGCCACCGGCGGTAGACGGTGGCCCGGTGCACGCCGGAGCGTTCCGCCACGGCGTCGACGGAGAGGCCGTCGAACCCGTGGTCGAGCAGTTCCGCCTCCACCGCGGCCAGCACGGCGGCGCGGGTGCGTGCGGTGCGGCCCCCGGGCCGGCGCGTGATCGCCACGGCCGTATTCTCCTAGTGCGACAAGTGTCGCGTCCAGGGAGGTGTGGTGCTCACTCGCATTCCGGTCGACGAACCCGGCGCCGGGCCGTACGCGGTCGCCGTCGATGCCGCGGGCGTCGCGTGGGTGACGCTCGTGCACTCCGGTCGGATCGCCCGCATCCCGCCGGGCGGGCCCGCGGAACTGCACGACCTGGGCAACGCCGCGTCCCGGCCGTCGCTGGTGGCGCTCGCGCCGGACGGGGCCGTGTGGTTCACCCGCGGCGGCGACGACCGCATCGACCGCATCGATCCCGCCGTCGGCGCCCGCACGAGCGTGCCGGCGAGCGGCAGCCCCTACGGGATCGTGGTGGCGCCCGACGGCGCGGTCTGGTTCACCGCGATCGGTGCCGACGCCGTCGGGCGCCTCGACCCGGACGGCTCCGTGGCGCTCACGCCGGTGCCCGACGGGAACGGGATGCCCGCGATGATCACGGCGGGCCCGGACGGCGCGATGTGGTTCACGCTGAACCGGCGGGCCGCCCTCGGGCGCGTCGACGCCGCGGGCGCGGTCACCGTCCGCCCGCTGCCCGACCCGGACTGCGGGCCGGTCGGGATCGCGAGCGACGGGCGCGCGCTCTGGTTCGCCGAGATCGGCGCGGGCCGGGTCGGCCGGCTCGTCCCCGGCGGCGAGGTGCAGGAGTTCGACCTGCCGGACCGCGCCGCGCGCCCGCACGCGGTGGCCCCGGACGGCGCCGGTGGCTGCTGGGTCACGCTGTGGGCGGCCCACGCCCTCGCCCACCTCGACGAGCGCGGCGCCGTCACCGCCGTACACGACCTCGGCGCGGGATCGGAGCCGCACGGGGTGGCCGTCGGCCCCGCCGGCACGGTGCTCGTGGCGTTGGAGATCGGGCAGCTGGCCGCGTTCCGCCCGGACGCACAGCCCCGCGCCGGTCGATGATCAACACCTCCGCGACGTTCTGATTTCCGGGGGGATCGAGGACCCTCACGATCACCGTGAGCTGCGAGCGCTGATCCGCCCGCTCACAGGCGGCCCGAGCGGAGGTCCGCGACGGCGAGGCGGGCGGCCTGGCCGATCACCGCGTCGGCGCGCGGGAGCACCTCCTCCGCCCGGGCCGCTTGCGTGAACACGGCCACGGCGACGGGCCGTTCCCCGTCGAACTGCACGACGCCGACCTCGTTGCGGACGGCGGCGAGCGTGCCGGTCTTGCCCGCCACGCGGACCCCGACCGGGGGGAATCCCGAGCGCATCCGGTGCTGCCAGGCCTGCGCGCCGAGCAGCTCGCGGGCGAACCGGCACTGGTCGGGCGAGGCCGCGCGGTCGGACCAGACCGCGTCGAGCAGCCGGGTCATCTCGCGCGCTGTGGTGGCGCTGGCGAGCACGGCGTCGTAGGCGCGGACGGCGACCGCGGCGTCGTTGCTGGTCAGCGCGCGGAAGGCGGCGGCCGTGTCGGGGGCGGCGGTGTCGGCCACCAGGCTGCGGAACACGTCCGCGGTGCCGCCGTGCACCCGCGTGCGCTCGAGCCCGAGATCGTCGAGGGCCGCGTTCACGCGGTCGAGCCCGACGCGGCGCAGTACGACGTCGGCGGCGGCGTTGTCGGAGACGGCGATCATGGAGCAGGCGAGGTCGCGCCACGACATCGTCACGGGGTCTCGCATGATCGACAACCCCGTGGGCCCCGTGGTGCGCTCCGCCGGGTCGACGGTGAGCCGCTCGCGCGGGTCGAGCTCACCCGCGTCCACGAGGCGGCAGAACGCCACGAGCAACGGCAGCTTGTAGACCGAGGCCATCACCACCGGCTCGTCCGGGTCGACCTCGACCTCCCGTGCCGGGCAGCCCAGCGGCATCGCGTGCAGCACGCCCTGCACGCCCGCGTCGGCGAACGCGCGGCGGATGGCCTGCGCGGGCCCGGTCACGGCGGCGGCTCCCGGTCGAGCGCGCCGAGCACGGCGTCGCGGACGGCCGGGTCGGGGCCCGCGCCGCGCCACGCCGTGCGCAGGCGCAACGGGAGGGGCTCGCCCGCCACCTCGCGGCGGACGACGCCGGGCGCGCCCAGGTCCGGGTCGGCGGTGAGGGCGAACGCCCGCCCCGTGGCGACGTGCAGGAGCGCGGAGCGGTCGTCCGGTGCGGTGACGGTGGCCGCCACCAGCCCGCGTTGCTCGAGGGTGTCGAGCAGGAGGTCGTGCGCGGCGGGGCCGTGGGCCCGCGGGGCTGTGGCGAGCGCGAGCCCGCGCAGCGACCGCAGGGCCACCGGGCCCGGCGTGGCCGCCGCCGGGTGGCCGGAGGGCAGCAGCAGCGCGGTGGCGAGCCGGTGGACGGGGCCGCTGCGCAGGCTCCCCAGGAGCGCGGGATGCACGACCACGGCGAGGTCGAGCCGACCGGCCGTGAGCGCGTCCAGCAGCTCGGTGGACGAGGCCGTGACGACGTCGGGTGGGTCGGCGCAGGCGGTGGCGATCGCCGCGATCGTCCGGACCGGGAGTTGGGGCACGGCGCCGATCCGGACCGGGGCCGCCGCGTGCGCGCTCGCCGCGCGACGCAGATCCTCGGCGTCCTGCAGCAGCGCGCGGGCGCGGGGGAGCAGGTCGCGGCCCGCGGCGTTGAGCCGGGCCCCGCGCGATCCGCGGTCGACCAGGACCACGCCGAGGGAGCGCTCCAGCCGCTGCAACCCCTGCGACAGCGGCGGCTGCGCGATCCCGAGCCGGGCTGCCGCGTGCCCGAAGTGCCCCTCCTCGGCGACCGCGACGAAGAACTCGAGGTGCCGCAGGAGGTCCACCGGCGGACCGTAGCAGGAGCCATAGCGGATCGATATCGGACCCGGCGTGTCGTCATATTTGCGGTATCGCGCGGCGGTTGCTTGCCTGTCGCCCGTGATCGAGACGAAGCCGAGCCGCCGCTCCGTGCTGGCGGCGGCGTTCCTGCTCCCGCTGGCCGGGTGTGCCGCACCGGCCGCCCCTGCCGCGCCCGCCCCGCCCGCACCGGCTCCGCCTCGCGCGGACCGTCTGGTCGAGCTCGAACGGCGCTTCGACGCGCGTCTGGGCGTCTACGCCCTGGACACCGGCAGCGGCCGCGAACTGGCCCACCGCGCCGACGAGCGGTTCGCGATGTGCTCCGTGTTCAAGGCGCTGGCCGCCGCCGCGGTGCTGCAGCGCACCCCGCCCGAGTACCTCGACCACCGCGTGCGCTTCACCGAGGCCGACGTCGTCGATCCGTCCCCGATCGCGCAGGGGCGCCTCGCCGACGGCATGACGGTGCGCGAGCTGTGCGACGCGGCCGTGCGCTACAGCGACAACACCGCCGGGAACCTGCTGCTCGCCGACGTCGGCGGCCCGGCCGGGATCACGACCTTCGCTCGGTCGCTCGGCGACGAGGTGACCCGGCTCGACCGGACCGAACCGGAGCTGAACACCGCGATCCCCGGCGACGAGCGCGACACCACCACGCCGCGGGCGATCGCCACGAGCCTGGGCGCCCTGGTGCTCGGCGACCACCTCGACCCGGCCGACCGCACCCTGTTCACCGAGTGGCTGGTGGGCAACACGACCGGCGCCACCCGCATCCGCGCCGGGCTGCCGCCGGACTGGCGGGTGGGCGACAAGACCGGCACCGGCAGCTACGCCACCGCGAACGACGTGGCGGTCGCGTGGCCGCCGGGTGGCGCGCCCGTGCTCGTCGCGGTGCTGACCTCCAAGGCAGCCGAGGACGCCACCCGCGACGAGGCCCTCCTCGCGGAGGCGGCGGCGGTGGTGGCACAGGAGCTCGGCTGAGCCCGGATCGCGAGCAAGATCACGTTAGCGGGGAACGGCGGCGCTGGGTGGGTACCGTCGAACCGGTGCCCACCGCCCGCGCCGCCCGCACCCGGCGTGGCGTGACCGCCGTGCTCATGGCGGCGGTGTGCGGGGCGGCCACCGCGCTCGGCGTGCTGGGCGCCACCGGTCGCGCGGTGCTCGTGTGGGACCGGGTCGTCGGACGCCCGATTCCGATCGTCGTGGAGATGCCCGGCGCGGAGACCGGCCCGCCCTGCCCGCTCGACGCCCGCTACGTCGACGAACCCCCCGACCGCCTGCCGCCCGACGCCCTCGCGGCCTGGCAACGGCTCCGGTCGGCGGCGGAGCAGGACGGCGTGCGGCTCTGCCTCAACGACGGCAAACGCAGCCGCGAGCAGCAGGCGCGGCAGTTCGCCGAGGCCGTGCAGGACTTCGGCAGCGCCGAGCTGGCGAGCAGGTACGTGCTGCAGCCCGACGAGTCGATGCACGTCGTCGGGATCGCCGTGGACGTGCAGCCGCTGGCCTCGGCCGCTTGGGTCGAGGAGCACGGTCAGGCGCTGGGCTGGTGCCGCCGCTACGAGAACGAGCCGTGGCATTTCGAGTTCGACGCGACCTACCCGACGAGGGGCTGCCCCGCGCTCCTGCCGAGTGCGACGGGGTCCTGAGGGCCGCCCCGGGGGAGGGCAGGAAAGCCACATTCAGGGCCTCTCCGGCCCTGAATGTGGCTTTCCTGAACCTCGGGGGCGGAGCGGCCTACCGGACCGCCCTCAGGTCCAGCACAAGCTCCTCCGGGGCGCCCTCGACCAGCCGCACCGGGATGCCCCAGTCCTGCTGGTAGCGGTGGCACGCGGCGAACACGCCGTCGTCGCCCTCGTCGTTCGCGTCGCAGGCCGCGGCCGCCACGCTCACCTGCAGCACCCCCTCCGCCGGCGCGTCGGGGGCGAACCGCAGCGTGCGGGTGAGGCCGGGGGCCGTGCCGGCCCCGTCGAGCAGCAGCTCCGGAGGGGACGCGGCGACGGTCAGCGAGGTCGGGTCGCCGAAGCGCGTGTCCAGGTGCTGGCCGGTGGGTGGGGTGAAGTCGATCCGCAGCGCCAGCGCCCCCGGGGCGAGGTCGGTGCGGGAGCGGCGGACGCGGTGCGCGCGGCCGTCGACGCGGGTGCTCGCCGGGATCGGGACGCGCACCAGCCGGTGCGCCGCCGACTCGACCACCACGAGGGAGTCGCCGTCGAGGAGCAGGTCGGCGGGTTCGCGCAGGTCGCGCGCGAGCGTGCCGACGGTGCGGGTGGCCGGGTCGTAGCGGCGCACGGCACCGTTGTAGGTGTCGGCGATCGCCACCGAGCCGTCCGGGAGCACCGCCACCCCGAGCGGGTGCTGCAGGAGGGCCTCCTCGGCCGGGCCGTCGCGGAACCCGAAGTCGAACAGGCCGGTCCCGGTCGCCGTGGTGAACTGCGGTCCGGCCGCCGGGGCCGCCTGCACGGAGCGCAGGGCCGAGGTCTCGGAATCGGCCACCCAGAGGGTGCCGTCCGGCCCGGTCGCGAGCCCGGACGGCTGCGCGAAGAAGGCGTCTGCGGGGGCGCCGTCGCGCAGGCCCTCGTTGGTGGTGCCCGCGAGCACGGCGACCACACCCGAGCCGGGATCGAACGACCACAGCTGGTGGCTGCCCGCCATCGCGACGACCACGCGGTCCTCCCACCAGGCGAGATCCCAGGGTGAGGACAGCTCCGCGGCGCCCGCACCGGGCTCCACCCGCGTGCGCAGCTGCTCCCCGGTGCCCGCGAGCGTGGTGACGGTGCCGTCGGCGAGGCGCACGCCGCGCAGCGCGTGGTTGACGGTGTCGGCGACCACGACGTCGTACTCCGCGCGCGCCTGCTCCGGCAGCAGGAGCAGGCCCTGCGGCTCGGAGAAGCGGGCGGGGGAGTCGGAGAACCCGCGCTCGCCGGTGCCGATGCGCCGCCGCTCCGTGACCAGGTCGGCCTCCAGCTCGACGAGCTGGTGGTGCGCGGTGTCGGACACGAGGAACGTGCCGCCGGGCAGCGCGATCGCCTTGCCCGGGAAGCGCAGCGCGGTGGCCGGCTCCGGCGGGGCGACGTAGGGGCCGTCGCCGCGGCGGAGGGTACCCGCACTCTCGTGCTCGGCCACGAGCTCCTCGACCAGCACCCCCAGCCCGTGCCCGTGCCCCTCGCCCGCCAGGTGCGCCACGACGTAACCGGTCGGGTCGATGACCACGAGCGTGGGCCACGCCCGCGCGGCGTAGGCGTCCCAGGTGACCAGCTCGGGGTCGTCGAGCACCGGGTGCTCCACCGCGTAGCGCTCGACCGCGGCGGCCACGGCGTCGGGGTCGGCCTCGTGCACGAACTTCGGCGAGTGCACGCCGATCGTCACCAGCACGTCGGCGTAGCGCTCCTCGAGCTCGCGCAGCTCGTCGAGGACGTGCAGGCAGTTGATGCAGCAGAACGTCCAGAAGTCCAGCAGGACGATCTTCCCGCGCAGATCGGCGAGCGTGAGCTCGGTGCCCCCGGTGTTCAGCCAGCGACGCCCCCGCAGTTCAGGCGCCCGCACGCGTGTTCGGCTCACGCCGCAGATCAACCCGCTCGCGGCCCCCGCTGTTCCGGTGCTAGCGCCCGCCGTGGCGCTCGCGTTCGCAGATGGACACCAGCATGAACACGATCGTGCACAGCACGATGATGCCCAGGAGGTCGAACCAGCTCATAGGACCACATCCCGCGGCCGCCGATCGGATCGGAGCGCCTCCGTGTGGGGCTCCGCGCGGCCATGTGGTGTCCTCGCTCACACGGCGCGGGGGGTTACGCGGGTGCGCCATCGGCTCCGGGCGGCCACGCACAGCGCGAGCCAGGCGGCGCCCACCAGCCAGCCGGCGAGCACGTCGCTGAACCAGTGCACGCCCAGGTAGACGCGGGTGAGGCCGACGGCGCCCACCCAGAGCGCCGCGGCGGTGACCATCGCGGCTCGCGCGGCGGGGCGGCGGCTCGGCCAGGCCAGCACCACGAGCGCCCCGATCACGACGACGGCGGTGGTGGCGTGGCCGGAGGGCAGCGATTCGCTCACGGCGTGCACGAGCTGGCCGTCCTCCGGCGGGCGGGGGCGGCCGAACAGCTGCTTGAGCGCCCGGAAGACCAGCTGCGCGCCCGCCGTCGCGCCGATCACGAACACGGCGTCGGCGCGCCGGTCGGCGAGCCACAGCCGCAGGCCCGCGAGCGCGGCGAGGACGCTCATCGCGGCCGTGCTGCCCAGGTGGGTGACGGCGACGGCCGCCACCGTGAGCAGGTCGGTGCGCGCCTCGACCGACCCGTCGAGCAGGGCGGCGTCGAGCCGGGCCGGGCCGACGCCGGTGACCGCGGCCCACAGCCCGGCGAGCGCCGCGAGTCCGAGGACGACGGCAACCACCGCGTCGAAGACCGGGCGCGGGCGCGGGAGCGCGACGGGCTCGCGCAGCCCGGCGGGCCGGTCCTCGGTGGGTCGCGACATCGTCCTCGCTCGCTGACGTCAGGCGGGGCGCCCCCGCATCTCGCGGTAGCGGCGCACGAGCGCCGCGGTGGAGGCGTCGAGCCCGGCGGTGTCGGCCGTGTCGGCCGCCAGCACCGGGGCGAGCTGCTTGGCGAGCACCTTGCCCAGCTCCACGCCCCACTGGTCGAACGAGTCGATGCCCCAGATCGTGCCCTCGACGAACGTGACGTGCTCGTAGAAGGCGATGATCTGGCCGAGCGTGGCCGGAGTGAGCTTCGGCGCGAGGATGGTGGAGGACGGGCGGTTGCCCGGCATCACCTTGTGCGGCACGACGTCGGCGGGCGTGCCCTCGGCCGCGATCTCCTCGGCGGTCTTGCCGAACGCGAGAGCCTGGGACTGGGCGAACAGGTTGGACATGAACAGGTCGTGCATGTCGCCGTCGCCGTCCACGTCGATCGCGTGGTTGGGCTCGGCGAAGCCGATGAAGTCGGCGGGCACGAGCCGGGTGCCCTGGTGCAGCAGCTGGTAGAAGGCGTGCTGGCCGTTGGTGCCCGGTTCGCCCCAGAAGATCTCGCCGGTCACCGTGGTGACCGGGCTGCCGTCGCCGCGCACCGACTTGCCGTTGCTCTCCATCGTGAGCTGCTGCAGGTAGGCGGGCAGGCGGTGCAGGTACTGGCTGTAGGGCAGCACCGCGTGGGTCTCGGCGCCGAAGAAGTTGACGTACCAGACGCCCAGCAGGCCCTGGATGACCGGCAGGTTCTCCTCGAGGGGGGCCTTGCGGAAGTGCGAGTCCATCGCGTACATCCCGGCGAGGAACTCGGCGAACTGCTCCTTGCCGATCGCCACCATGAGCGAGAGCCCGATCGCGGAGTCCACCGAGTAGCGCCCGCCGACCCAGTCCCAGAAGCCGAACATGTTGGCCTCGTCGATCCCGAACGCGCTGACCTCCTTCGCGTTCGTCGACACGGCCACGAAGTGCTTCGCCACGGCCGACTCCTCGCCGCCCAGCCCGTCGAGGAGCCAGCGCCGCGCCACCTTGGCGTTCGTGAGCGTCTCGAGGGTGGTGAAGGTCTTGGACGAGACGATGAACAGCGTGGTGGCCGGGTCGAGGTCGCGGGTGGCCTCGGCGATGTCGGTGGGGTCGATGTTCGAGACGAACCGCATGGTGAACGAGCGGTCGGCGTAGGCGCGCAGTGCCTCGTAGGCCATCACCGGGCCGAGGTCCGACCCGCCGATCCCGATGTTGACGACGGCGCGGATCCGCTCGCCCGTGTGCCCCGTCCACGCGCCCGACCGCACGGCGTCGGTGAACTCGCCCATCCGGCGCAGGACGGCGTGCACCTCGACGGGGACGTCCTGGCCGTCCACGGCGAGCGCGGTGGCCTCCGGCGCCCGCAGCGCGGTGTGCAGCACCGCGCGGTCCTCGCTGGTGTTGATGTGCGCGCCCGCGAACATCGCCTCGGTGCGCTCGGGCAGCCCGGCGGCACGGGCGAGCGCCGCGAGCAGCGGCAGCGTGTCGCGGGTGATGCGGTGCTTGGAGTAGTCGAGGACGAGGTCGGCCCCGGTGGCGGTGAGCGCGGTGGCGCGCTCCGGGTCGTCGGCGAACAGGTCGCGCAGGTGCCGGTCGGCGACGGCGCCGTGGTGCTCGGCGACGGCCGTCCACTCGGGGGTCGTGGTGATGTCGGTCGTGGACACGAGGGCCATAGTGCCGCGTCGTCAGGACGTGGTGGCGGTCGGGACGCGCGAGCCGTCACCCGTTCGCTCCCACAGCGCGATCCCGCCGAGCAGACCGGAGATGTTGGGCACGATCGTGCGGTTCGGGCCGATCGTGTCCGGGTCGAGCTTCTTGGCGTTGCCCCCGCCGATGTAGAGGTGGTCGGGCAGCACCATCGCCTCGAACGCGTCGAGCGCCTCGTGCACCCGCTTGCGCCACTTCTCCTTTCCGATTTTCTGGCGCTCGTTGTCGCCGCAGGCCACCTCGATCGACGTGCCGCCGAAGGTGCCGTGCGACAGCTCCATGTGCGGCAGCAGTTGCCCGTCGAAGAACACGGCGCAGCCGACGCCGGTGCCGAGTGTGACGACGAGCTCCATGCCCTGGCCCGAGATCACCGCGCACCCCTGGACGTCGGCGTCGTTGGCCACCCGCACCGGCCGGGCGAACCGCTGCGCGAGCGCCGACTCCAGCTCGAAGCCCGTCCACATCGCGACGAGCTCCGGGTCGGGTGGCTTGCCCGGGCCCCGCCGGGAGAAGGCAGGCACCTCGCGGACCCGGCCCCTGCGGATGGCCCCGGGGAACCCGACGGATACGCGGTCGTGGTCGGGCTGGGTGGCCACCAGCGCCGTGAGCTCCTCCAGCAGCACCGGCGGGGTGCACGGGTACGGCGTGGCCCTGCGGGTCCGCTCCGACGCGGGCTCACCGTCGGGGGTGAGCACGATGGCCTTCAAACCGGATCCGCCGATGTCGATCGCCAGCGTGCGTGGTCCGTCCATGGCCGCCTCCTCGTGCACCTGCCCCACGCCGGAGGACGTTAACCGGCGGCGGGGGCGGGCGCACGCCACTGGGCCCGCACGTCGGGGCGTGCCGCGCGCCGCCGCCGCCGGTTCAGGAACGCCACGTTCCTGAACCCCGGGGCGGGCCGGCGCCTGCACCCGCTCGTTGCCAGGATCAGCGTCCTAGGCTGACGCCGATGGCCGGGGACGACGAACGCGTGCTCGCCCTCGCGCCCGATCCGGCGTCGGCGGCCGCGGGGCGTGCCCAGGCGGCGCCGGAGCGGTGGTCCGGGCTGGGGGCGGCGGGCACCGTCGTCTGGGGGCTGTGCCGGGGCAGCCGCCCGGACCCGTACCGGGTCGCCGTCGATCGCGGCGAGCCCGCGTACGCGTGCACGTGCCCGAGCCGGAAGTCCCCGTGCAAGCACGCACTCGGCCTGCTGCTGCTCCGGGACCGCGGTGCGGTGCCGGACGCGGACGAGCCGGAGTGGGTGCGCGCCCGGCTCGCCGAACCGGCGCGGCGCCGCCCCGCCCGCACCCCGGGGGCGCCGCCCCGGGATCCCGAGGCCGCGGCCCGGCGGGCCGAGCGGCGCGCCGAGCGGGTAGCCGCCGGGGCGGCGGAGCTGCGGGACTGGCTCGTCGACCGCGTCCGCAGCGGGCTGGCCGGGGCGGACGCCGAAGAGCTGTACGGGGTGGCCGCCCGGATGGTCGACGCGCAGGCGCCGGGGCTCGCGAGCGGGCTGCGCCGCGCGGCGGGCGTGATCGGGCGGGGCCGGGACTGGCCGGGACGGCTGCTCACCGAGCTGGCGCTGCTGCACGTCCTCGCGGAGGCGAGCACCCGGCTCGCCGAGCTGCCCACCGACCTCGCCGCCACCGTGCGGACCCGGCTCGGCTTCCCCACCGACACCGCCGACGTGCTCGCGAACGGGGAGCGCGTGACCGACGAGTGGGTGGTGATCGGCGTGGTGGACGAGGTGACCGAGCGGCTCACCACCCGCCGCGCCTGGCTGCGCGGACGGGAGAGCGGGCGCCCCGCGCTCGTGCTGTCGTTCGCACCGCCCGGTCGGCCCCTCGACGGATCCCTCCCCGCGGGCCACGTCGTGCGCGGTGAGCTGGCCTTCCACCCCGGGGCGGCTCCGCTGCGGGCGCTCGTCGTGCGGGCGGACGACCCGGTGCGCGCCGGCCGTCCGCACGGCGACGCGGTGAGCGCCGCCCTGGAGTCGGTGGCGCGGGTGCTCGCCGTCGACCCGTGGCAGGAGCGGTGGCCGCTGCTGCTCGACGGCGTCACCCCCGCCGCGGACGGCGACGGCTGGCTCCTCGCGGACGACGCGGGCGCGGCGCTCCCGCTCGACGAGCGCGCCGACCCGTGGCCGCTGCTCGCCGTGGCGGCCGGCGCTCCCGTCACGGTGGCCGGGGAGTGGACCGCCGCCGGCCTGCGCCCGATGACCTGTTGGGACGGCGACCGGACGGTGCGGCTGTGACCGCCTGGGCCGACCTCGTCAGCACGGCGCTGCTGGGCACCCGGCGCCGCCGGTTCGACCCCACGGCGCTGCCTGCCGCGGTACGGCCGCTGGTGTCCGACGAGCCGGAGACAGGCCTGCTGACCGCGGCCGCGGTGCTGGCCACCTACCGGCGGGCCGGGCGCGTCCCCGCGCGGGTGGACGCCCCGCCCGTCCCGGTCGCGCGAGACGAGCGCCCGCTCGTCCCACCGGCGGCGCGGCGCCGGCTTTCGCGGCTGCCCGTGGACCTGCTCCCCGAGTGGCTGGACGCGGTGCGGGAGCGGGGACTGCGCGCGCCGCCGGAACACCTGCCCGCGCTCGCCGAGGCCGCGCGCACCCGGCCGCCCCTGCGCGCCGCGCTCGCGGGTGCGGCCGGCCCGGCAGGTGCCTGGCTGGGGGAGCGCAACCCGGCGTGGGGCTTCCTGGTGCAGGCGGCGCCGGACGGCGACCCCGATGGCGATGGGGTGTGGGAGTACGGCACCGCGGCGCAGCGGCGGGCGTGGCTGCACCGCACCCTCGCGGCCGACCCGCAGGCCGGGCGCGCCGCGCTCACGGCCACGTGGGCGGGCGAACCGGCCGGCATGCGGGCGGACCTTCTCGCGGTGCTCGCCGAGCACCTCGCGGCCGAGGACGAGCCGTTCCTCGAGGCCGCGCTGGACGACCGGGCGGCGCCGGTGCGGGAGGCCGCCGCGCAGCTGCTGCCGCGGCTGCCCGGGTCGCGGCTGGTGGCGCGGATGCGGGAGCGGGCCGCGCGGCTGGTGCGGGCCGACGGGAGCGCTCTCGCCGTCACCCCGCCCGACCCGGGCGACCCCGCGCTCGTCCGCGACGTCGGTGGCCCGCAGGCACGCGCCGCCCGCGGGCCGGCCGACCTGCTGCGCGCGGTCGTCGCCGCCACGCCACTGGAGCACTGGGCGCGTGCCGGGGATCCCGCCGACGTGGTGGTCCGACCGGTCCACGGGTGCGATCCCCACGTGCTGCACAGCGGGTGGGCCGAGGCCGCGGGCCGGGAGCGGGACGCCCGCTGGGCCGCGGCCGTGCTGCGCGCGATCGACCCGGGTGCCGTCGACGCCACGATCACGGGCGTGCTCGCCCGCCTGCCGGCACGCGTGCAGGGGCCCGCGGTCGCGCTGCTCGCCGCGCGGCTCACCCCCCAGGCGATGGCCGCCGCCGTCGGGCAGCTGCCCGCGCCCTGGTCGCCCGAGCTCGGCACCGCCGTGCTCGACTGGATCGCGACCCACCCCGGCAACCGCGGGCTCGGCGGCGCCGCCCGGGCCGCCGGGATCCGGGTGCCCCGGGCGTGCCTGCGCCACCCCGTCGCCACCGGGCCGTTGCCGGTCGGCTCCGCGCCGTGGTGGCGGGAGCTGGCCGCCACCCTGACCGTCCGCCGCGAGATGCACGAGGAGCTGGACCGATGACCGAAGCAGCGACCGGGTCGGTTCTGCGGCCGCACGCCGAGCAGGACCACGCGGACGAGCTCGCGGCGCTCGCCGCGGCCGACGACCGGCCACGCCCGCCGTCGTGGCGGCTCTCGCCGTGGGCGGTGGTCACCTACCTGCTCGGCGGCACGCTGCCCGACGGCACCGAGATCACGCCGAAGTACGTGGGGCCGCGTCGGCTCGTCGAGGTGGCCGTGGCCACGCTCGCCACCGACCGGGCCCTGCTGCTGCTCGGGGTGCCCGGCACGGCCAAGACCTGGGTGTCCGAGCACCTGGCCGCCGCCATCAGCGGCGACTCCACGCTGCTCGTGCAGGGCACGGCCGGCACCGCGGAGGAGGCGATCCGCTACGGCTGGAACTACGCCCGCCTGATCGCCGAGGGGCCCTCGCCCGCCGCGCTCGTGGAGAGCCCGGTGCTGCGCGCCATGCACGACGGGAAGATCGTCCGGCTCGAGGAGCTCACCCGCATCGCCGCGGACGTGCAGGACTCGCTGATCACGATCCTGTCCGAGAAGACGATGCCGGTGCCCGAGCTGGGCACCGAGGTGCAGGCCCGTCCCGGCTTCAACCTGATCGCCACCGCCAACAACCGCGACCGCGGCGTCAACGAGCTCTCCAGCGCACTGCGCCGCCGGTTCAACACCGTGGTGCTGCCGCTGCCCGACAGCGCCGACGCCGAGGTGGAGATCGTCGCCCGCCGCGTGGCGCAGCTGGGGGCGTCGCTGCAGCTGCCCTCCGAGGTGGCGGCGCTCGCCGAGATCCGCCGGGTGGTCACCGTGTTCCGGGAGCTGCGTTCCGGGCGCACCGAGGACGGGCGCACGGCGGTGAAGTCGCCCTCGGGCACGCTGTCCACCGCCGAGGCGATCAGCGTGCTCACCGGCGGCCTCGCGCTCGCCGCGCACTTCGGCGACGGCGTGCTGCGCGCCGAGGACGTCGCCGCCGGGATCCTGGGCGCCGTGGTCAAGGACCCGGTGGCCGACCGCGCGGTGTGGGTGGAGTACCTGGAGACGGTGGTCCGGGAGCGCGAGGGCTGGGCCGACTTCTACCGGGCCGGCCTGGAGGTCACCGGGTGACCACCCGCCTGTTCGGGATCCGCCACCACGGGCCCGGGTCAGCCCGGGCCCTGGCCGCGGAGCTGCACGCCTTCGCCCCGGACGTCGTGCTCATCGAGGGCCCGCCCGAGGCCGACGCCCTGGTGGCGCTCGCCGCCGACCCCGCCCTGGAGCCGCCGGTCGCACTGCTCGCCTACGCCGTGGACGACGTGGCCCGCGCGGCGTTCTGGCCGTTCGCGGTGTTCAGCCCCGAGTGGCAGGCCATCCGGTACGCCGTGGAGGCCCGCGTGCCGGTGCGGTTCTGCGACCTGCCCGCCGCCCACCAGCTGGCTCTCGACGGGCGCCCCGGTGGCTCCGCCGACCCGCTGGCGCGCCTCGCCGCCGTCGCCGGGTACGACGACCCGGAACGCTGGTGGGACGACGTGATCGAGCACCGGCGCGAGCCGGCGTTCACCGTGATCGCCGACGCCATGGCCGCCCTGCGGGCCGACGAGCCGGTCGGCGACCACAGCGACGTGCACGGGGCCCGCCGCGAGGCGTACATGCGCACCGTGCTGCGCCGCACCCGCAAGGACGGCTACGAGCGGATCGCCGTCGTCTGCGGCGCCTGGCACGTGCCCGCCCTCACCGACCCGCTGCCGCCCGCGTCCCGGGACCAGGCCCTGCTGCGCGGGCTGCCGAAGCGGAAGGCGGCGTGCGCGTGGGTGCCGTGGACGCACGGGCGGCTGGCGGCGTCCAGCGGGTACGGCGCGGGCGTGACGTCGCCGGGCTGGTACCACCACCTCTTCACCACCGACGAGGACGTCACCGCGTGCTGGCTCACCGCGGTGGCGGGCGTGCTGCGTGCCGAGGACCTGCCCGTGTCCACCGCGCACGTGATCGAGGCCGTACGGCTCGCCGAGACGCTCGCGGCGCTGCGCGACCGGGTGTCCGCAGGGCTCGCCGAGGTCACCGAGGCCACCCTCGCCGTGCTGTGCGGGGGCAACGAGGTGCAGCTCGACCTCGTCACCCGCAAGCTCGTGGTGGGGGAGCGGATGGGCGCCGTGCCCGACGACGCCCCGCTCACGCCCCTGGCCGCCGACCTCGCCGCCACCGCGCGCCGGTTGCGCCTCAAGCGCGACCCGGCGCCCCGCGAGCTCGATCTCGACCTGCGCAACCCCGGCGGGCTGGACCGCTCCCGGCTGCTGCACCGCCTGCGCCTGCTCGGCATCCCGTGGGGCCGGCCCGCCGCGAGCGCCCGGCGCAGCACCGGCACGTTCCGGGAGACCTGGGAGCTCGCCTGGCAGCCGGAGTTCGAGGTGGACCTCGTGGCGGCAGGCGTGCACGGCACCACCGTGGCCGGGGCGGCCACCGCGCGCGTGCGGGCCGCGGTCACCGACGCGCCCGCCCTCTCCGACGTCACCGCGGCCGTGGAGCGCTGCCTGCTCGCCCACCTGCCCGGCGCCCTCCCGGACGCCCTCGCCGCGCTCGACGCGCGCGCCGCCGACGACGCCGACGTCACCCACCTCATGGCGGCCTTCCCGGCGCTCGCCCGGGCCACCCGGTACGGCGACGTGCGCGGCACCGACACCGGCGCGCTGAGCACCGTGGCCGAACGCGTGCTGGCCCGCATCTGCGCCGGCCTCCCGCCCGCGGCGCACGGCGTCGACGAGAGCGAGGCGACCCGCCTGGCCGGGCTCGTCGACGGCGTGCACGACGTCACGGGCCTCCTCGGCGAGGAGGCCACCAGTCGCTGGCTCGCCGCCCTCGATCGGCTCGTGCAGCGGCCCGCCCTGCCGCCGCTGCTGGCGGGCCGGCTGGCCCGGCTGCTCGCCGACGCCGACCGGATGCCCCCCGACCAGGTCGAGCGACGACTCGCCCGCGCCCTCACGCCCGGCACGCCGTCGGCGCAGGCGGGTGCGTACGTCGAGGGGTTCTTCGCGGGCGGCGCCCTGCTGCTCGTGCACGACGACAGGCTGCTGCGGGTGGTCGACCGCTGGCTCGCCGAGGTGGCGCCCGACCAGTTCGACGAGGTGCTGCCGCTGCTGCGCCGCACGTTCGGCGCGTTCGCCGACCCCGAGCGGCGCGCGATCGGGGAGCGGGCCGCCGCGCTCACCGGCGCCGTCCCGGCACCGCGCGTCGCCGACGGCATCGACGAGGAACGGGCCGAGCGGGTGCTGCCGGTGTTCGCGCAGCTGCTGGGGGTCGCGCCGTGAGCGACGACGAGCGGCTGCGGCGCTGGCGCATGGTGCTCGGCAGCGGGCCGGAGGAGACCGCCGACGGCACCGGCGTCGCGCTCGGGCCCGAGGACCGCCGCGTCGACGCCGCGCTCGCCGCTCTCTACGACGGCGGGGGCGGCGAGGGGAACGGGCCGCGCACCGGTGGCCTCGCCGGCTCGTCACCGCAGGTCGCGCGCTGGCTCGGCGACATCCGCCGGTACTTTCCGACCCCCGTGGTGCAGGTGATGCAGCGCGACGCCGTGGAGCGCCTCGGGCTCACCCGCATGCTGCTGGAGCCGGAGCTCCTCGCCGCCGTCGAACCCGACGTGCACCTGGTGGGCACGCTGCTCTCGCTCAAGGGCGTGCTCCCGGAGGAGACGCTCGAGACCGCGCGGGCCGTCGTGCGCACCGTGCTGGCCGAGCTGGAGCGCCGCCTCGCCGACCACGTGCGCTCCGCCGTCACGGGCGCGCTCGACCGTTCCACCCGCACCCGGCGGCCCCGCCCCGCCGACGTCGACCTCGCCCGCACCATCCGCGCCAACCTGCAGCACTTCTCCCCGGACCTGGGCACGATCGTGCCTGAGCGGCTCATCGGGCACGGCCGCAAGCACCGCAGCGTGCAGCGCGACGTGATCCTCGCCGTCGACCAGTCGGGCTCGATGGCCGAGTCGGTGGTGCACGCGGGCCTCCTCGGCGCGGTGCTGGCGTCGATGCCGGCGCTGCGCACGCACTTCGTCGCGTTCGACACGGCCGTCGTCGACCTCACCGACTCCCTCGGCGACCCGGTCGAGCTCCTCTTCGGCACCCGGCTCGGCGGCGGCACCGACATCAACCGGGCGATCGCCTACTGCCAGTCGCTCGTCACCCGCCCCACCGAGACGCTGCTCGTGCTGATCAGCGACCTGTACGAGGGCGGGTCGCAGCCCGAGCTGATGCGCCGGGTCGGGTCGCTCGTGGGCGCCGGGGTGCAGGTGGTGGCGCTGCTCGCCCTGTCCGACAGCGGCGCGCCCGCCTACCACCACGACAACGCCGCCGCCCTCGCCGCCCTGGGCGTCCCGGCCTTCGCCTGCACGCCGGAGCAGTTCCCGGAGCTGATGGGCGCGGCGATCCGCGGCGAGGACCTCCAGGCCTGGGCGGCGCGGGCGACCCAGGCCTAGATGCCAGCATGGTGGCCTTACTGGCGTAATGCGCCAGCAAGGCCACCATGCTGGCGTTCGGGGCCGGCGGCATTACGGTCGGATCATGCGTGCGCTGGTGCTTGCCGACTTCTGGAACCTGGCCGTCGACGACGTCCCCGAGCCCTCGCCCGGGCCGGCGGACGTGCTGATCTCGGTGGTCGCCACCGGGATCTGCGGCTCCGACCTCCACGGGTACACGGGTGAGAACGGCAGGCGCGTGCGCGGGCAGGTCATGGGGCACGAGACGGTGGGCCGCGTGCTGGCCGTCGGCCCGGACGCCGGGGGTGACCTCGCCGTCGGCGACGCGGTGACCGTCAACCCCGTGCTCTGGTGCGGCGAGTGCAGGCAGTGCGCGGTGGGGCGCGAGCAGGCGTGCCCGAACAAGCAGGTGATCGGGGTGACGCCGGAGCTGCGGTCGGCGTTCGCCGAGCGGATGGCCGTGCCGGCCCGCAACGCCGTGAAGCTGCCGGCCGGGATGCCGATCGAGCACGGCGCGCTGGTCGAGCCGCTCGCCGTCGGCTACCACGCGCTGGTCCGCGGTGGGTGCCGTGAGGGCGACGCCGTGCTCGTCCTCGGCGGCGGCCCGATCGGGCAGGCGTGCGTGCTCGCGGCGCAGCGGCTCGGCGCGGAGCGGGTTGTCGTCTCCGAGCCGGCCCCGCACCGGCGGGCGCTCACCGAGCGCCTCGGCGCCACGGTCGTCGACCCGGGAGCCACCGACGACATCGGGGCCGCCGTGCACACCGCGCTGGACGGCGAGCCGACGCTCGTGGTCGACGCGGTCGGCAGCCCGCAGACGCTCGCCGCCGCGTTCGCGTGCGCGCCGATCGGCACCACGATCGTGCTGGTCGGGATGGGGGCGCCCACCCTCGACGTCGCCGCCTACGAGATCTCGACGAAGGAGCGGTCGGTCGTGGGCAGCTTCTGCTACAGCGCGGCCGAGTTCCGCGACACCGCGCGGTGGGCGGCCACCGAGCCCGACCGGATCGCCACGTTGATCGAGGGTCGCACCGACCTGGCCGGGGGAGCCGCCTCCTTCGAGGCGCTCGCGAAGGGCACCGACCCGGCCAGCAAGGTGCTCGTCTTCCCGCAGGGCATGAACGCATAATTTGCGGCGCCGCACTTTCTGCGGCATCCTGGCCGCCATGGCGGAGCACGGGATCGACGGCAGCGACGTGGACGCGATCCGCAGGTGCCTGGACGCCGCGGTCGGGCTGACCCCGATCGAGGCCCTGCCCCACTTGCGCGAGGCGGCCGACCGGCTCACCGAGCTGCTCGACGAGACGATGGCCGACGCCGTCCTGCGCGGGCAGGCCACCCTGCGCGCCGCGGGCGCGCGAGCCGGGCTCACCGAGAACGCCGTCGGGCCGCGCCTCGCCCGCACCCGCAGGCTCGCGGCCTACGCCGACGAGCGGGGGCGCGTCACCGCCGCGGCGCTGGAGCGGGCGCGCTACGACCACGAGTCCGGCGCGCCGCGCCCGGCGCCGAAGACCACCACGATGCGGTTCAAGCCGCGTCGCCCGACGTGAGGGGAGAACCGGCATGACGCGATCCGACCTGACCCACATCTACTTCCTGCTCGACCGCAGCGGTTCCATGCAGTCGATCAAGTCCGACACGGAGGGCGGCTTCGCCGCGTTCATCGAGGAGCAGCGGCGGGCACCGGGGGAGTGCCGCGTGACGCTCGCCCGGTTCGACCACCAGTACGACGTCGTCTACGCGGGCGTGCCGGTGGCCGAGGTGCCGCCGCTGGACCTGCAGCCGCGCGGCCGCACGGCGCTGCTCGACGCGATGGGCCGGCTCGTCACCGACGCGGGCGCCGGGCTCGCCGCGCTGCCCGAGGACGACCGGCCGGGCACCGTGATCGTCGCCGTGATGACCGACGGCCTCGAGAACGCCAGCGTCGAGTGGACCCACGCGGCGATCAAGTCGCTCGTGGAGCAGCAGAGCACGCAGTACTCGTGGCAGTTCCTGTACATGGGCGCCGACCAGGACGCGATCGAGGTGGGCACCAGCCTCGGCGTCGACGCCCGGTACGCGGTGACCTACGGCCGCGGGCGGTCCCGGGAGGCGCTCGCCGGCGCCGCGGACAAGATCAGCAGGCTGCGCAGCGCCCGGCGTGCGAATCCGGCGGCGGTGATGGAGGGCTACACCGAGGCGGAGCGCGCGCGTCTCACCGACTGAGGGTAGGACTGGATGCGTGAAGATCGTCGGATACGAGCTGTTCCCGGTGGCGCCGCGCTGGCTGTTCCTGCGTGTGGACACCGACGCGGGGGTGAGCGGGTGGGGTGAGCCCATCGTGGAGGGCCGCGCGGCCACCACGGCCCGCGCCGTCGAGGAGGCGATGGAATACCTCGTCGGGCAGGACGCCACCCGCATCGAGGACCACTGGCAGGTGCTCACGAAGGGCGGCTTCTACCGCGGCGGCCCGGTGATCAACTCGGCGGTGTCGGGCATCGACCAGGCGCTGTGGGACATCGCGGGCCGCTCTCTCGGCGTGCCGGTGCACCAGCTGCTCGGCGGCGCGGTGCGCGACCGGGCGCGCGTCTACGGCTGGGTGCACGGCAGCGAGCCCGCCGAGCTGGCCGACGCGGCCCGGGCCCAGGTGGAGAAGGGCCTCACGGCCGTGAAGATGACGCCGTCGGAGCGGCTGGCCCCGCTCGACACCCCGGCCGCGATCCAGCGCGTGATCGACCGGGTCACCGCCGTGCGCGACGCCGTCGGGCCGCAGGTCGACATCGCCATCGACTGCCACGGCCGCTTCTCCACCGCGATGTCGCGCCGCGTGCTGCCGCTGCTCGAACCGCTCGGGCTGCTGTTCGTCGAGGAGCCGGTGCTGCCCGAGCACACCCCCGACCTGGGCGCGGTCGTCGCCGCCACCACCATCCCGGTGGCCACCGGCGAGCGCCTCTACTCGCGGTGGGACTTCCGCCCGGCGTTCGAGGCCGGCATCGCTGTGGCCCAGCCCGACGTGAGCCACGCGGGCGGCATCTCCGAGACCCGACGCATCGCCGCCATGGCCGAGACCCACGACGTCCTGCTCGCCCCGCACTGCCCGCTCGGCCCGATCGCGCTCGCCGCGTGCCTGCAGGTCGACTTCGCCGCCCCGAACTTCCTCATCCAGGAGCAGTCCCTGGGCATCGGTTACGGCGACTCCAGCGGCCTGCTCGGCTACCTCGTCGACGCGAGCCCGTTCACGTTCGTCGACGGCAGCATCGAGCGCCCCACCGCCCCCGGCCTCGGCATCGAGGTCGACGAGGCGCAGGTGCGCCGCGCGGCGGCGGAGGGCCACGACTGGCGCACCCCGCTCTGGCGCCACGAGGACGGCTCGCTCGCGGCCTGGTGACCGGTGCGAGCAGCCCGGGCTGCCTGCGGTGGCGCGGACGAGGGCGTGATCGTTGCGTCGGCGCGAAATCCGACGGGAGGTGTCGGGAAACGCGCCCGACCGGCGATCATGACCCATGATCACGGGTTCGGCGCAAGAACGGGCGAAATCGGCCCGGGAATGCGCCAACTCGGTGATCATGGGTGTGGTGAGCCCAGGGTTGCGCTCCAGGTCCGTCGATCAAGGGGAAAAGGTCGCTAGATGATCTTCAGGAGCGACCATTTCGCCTTGATCGCCGCGAAACCTCCGGCTCCGCCCCTCCGAGGGAGACCGCCTCCTGGTGGCGCCGCGCGCCAGGTCAGGCAGGCCCTGGCCTGCCCGCGAAGCCTGCCGTAGGGGCCGCAGAGGCTCGCAGGTCAAGGGGCGCGAAGCGCTCGCGCAGCGACGCCGGAGGCGCCCTTGACCTGCGAGGGGCGGGCCCGCACGATGCGCGGCGCCACCAGGAGGCGGTTCAGTGGAGGCATGATCGTTGCGTCGGCGCGAAACCCGACGGGACGCGTCGGAAAACGCGCCCGACCGGCGATCATGACCGGTGGTGGCCGTGCCGGCCCTCGCTCGCGAGGCCGGTCACAGCCTGGTGATCGTCGCCTTCCCTGCGCCGTCCACCACCGGCGCCGGCCTAGTGCTGGAGGGCGGAGCGTTCCCAGCGTCCGTCGGCGTCCAGCTCCAGGACCTCGTCGTGGAAGCGGCGCAGCGAGCTGCGGTGCCCCACGCTCACGATCGCGGTGTCGGGCAGCTCGTCGCGCAGCAGCTGGTAGAGGCTCTGCTCGAGGCCCTCGTCGAGCGCCGAGGTGGCCTCGTCCATCACCGCCACCTTCGGTCGCGTCACGAGCACCCGGGCGAACCCGAGGCGCTGCTGCTCGCCCGGCGAGAGGCGCCGGGACCAGTCGTCGACCTCGTCGAGCCGGTCAGCGAGCTGGGGGAGCTGCACCTGTCGCAGCAGCTGCGCCGCCCGCTCGTCGTCCATCTCCTCGGCCGGGCCGGGGTAGGCCAGGGCGTCGCGCAGGGTGCCCAGCGGCAGGTAGGGCTGCTGGGACAGGAAGAGCGTGCCGTCGTCGGCCGGGCGGCGCACGGAGCCGTTCGCGTACGGCCACAGCTGTGCGAGGGCGCGCAGCAGCGTGGTCTTCCCGCCCCCGGACGGGCCGGTGACCAGCAGCGACGTTCCCGCGGCCACGTCCATGTCCAGGTCGTCGACCAGCAGCCGCTCGTCCGGCGTGCGCACGGTGAGGTCGCGCACCTCGAGCGACTCGCCGTCCTGGACGTCCGCGGTGGGCAGCTCCCGGGCTGCGCTGTCGGCGTCCAGGAGGCCGGTGAGGCGGTCGAGGACGGCGCGGTAGCTGGCGAAGTCGTCGTAGGCGTTGCGGAAGAAGGACAGGGAGTCGTGCACCTCGCCGAACGCGGCACCGGTCTGTTGGACGTCGCCCAGCGTGAGCTGCCCGGAGAAGAAGCGCGGCGCCTGGACGATCAGGGAGAACGGGTTCGCGAGCTGCGTGACGGAGGCGTTGAAACCCACGAACTTGAGGTTCCGGGACAGCAGCGCCCACATGTTGTCGACCACGTCGGCGAAGCGCCTGCCCAGCACTCCGCGCTCGACCCTCTCGCCCCGCTGGAAGGCCACGTTCTCCGCGTACTCGCGCAGTCGCACCAGCGCGTAGCGGAACGACGCGTTGTACCGCTCCTGGAGGAAGTTGAGCCGGATCAGCGGGCGGCCGATCCGGAACGCGATCCACGACGCGAGGATCACGAAGATGTAGGTGAGGAAGGTCATCGCGCGCGGGATCTCGACGCCTAGGAGGGTCAGCGGCCCGGAGAGCTCCCACAGGATGAGCGTGAACGACACCAGCGAGACGAGCGAGCTGACGGCCCCGACGCCGAGGGCGATCGAGTCCGTGGGGAACGAGCGGATGTCCTCCTGGATGCGCTGGTCCGGGTTGTCCACGGCGGAGCTCGTGTGGCGGCCCTTGTAATAGGCGCGGCCGTCGAGCCAGTCGTCGATCATCCGGTCGGTGAGCCACACCCGCCACCGGATGATGAGGGCCTGCTGCACGTAGAGCTCGAACAGCGCGCGGGCCACCCAGATCGTCGCGATCACCGCGAAGATGCCGATGTACTGCCAGAAGGCCGCGGCGTCCATCTCCTGCATCGCCGTGTAGAGCCCGTTGAAGTAGTAGGACTGCAGCACGATGAGCCGGACCGAGGCGATCGCCAGCACCAGTACGAGGATCACGCTGAGCAGCGGCCGCCACCCCTGGTCGCCCCGCGGCGAGAAGTAGGGGAAGGCCAGCCGGCGGAACTGCCTCCCCCACACCGTGTACCGCGACAGCAGCATGATCAGGACGGCGCAGCCGATGGCGCTCGCCACCGAGACGCCTGCGATCCAGATCAGGCTCGTGAGCCACTCGGTCGACCAGTCCACTGCACTGCCCACGTGGGCCTCCCCGCTCCTCGATCCGCCGGCGGGATCACCAGGCCGCGGAGCCTATCGGGAGCCGTGACGTGCAGATCCAGTGACCGTCAGCGCGTCGCGGCCACACGTTGGGTAACGGCTTGATCACGATAAGCGGTCAGTCGCGTGGGGTGACTGACCGCGTACGTGCAGTTGCACGTTCAGCTGTTACCGGGGGTTCAACTCGTCGACGAGATCCGTTCGGCCGCCGCGGCGATGGGCCGACAGGGCGTGTGCGTGGGCGCTTCTCGGGTTAACTGCGATCACTCGTTGAGGTAGTTCGATCACGGACCGTATGGAGGTACCCCTTGAACCGCCCTCTTCCGCTCCCAGCCCGTGACTGGGCCCTGCTGCTCACGCGCGTGCTCATCGGCGTCGTGATGTTCGCCCACGGCTACCAGAAGATGGTGATCAACGGCATCGGCCGCACCACCGAGGGCTTCGAGAACCTGAGCATCCCGCTCGCGATCGTGTCGGCGTCGTTCGCCACCGTGGTCGAGTTCGTCGGCAGCGCGATGCTGATCGTCGGCGCGCTGACCCCGATCATGTGCGGGCTGCAGCTCGTGATCATGATCGGCGCCGCGGTGTTCGTGCACGGCGCCAACGGCATCTTCATCTCCAACGGCGGGTGGGAGCTCGTCGGCGTGATCGGCGCAGGCCTCATCGCACTCGGCGCGGTCGGCCCCGGCCGCTTCAGCATCGACCACCTCGTGCGCGGGCGGCAGGCGCAGCACCGCCGCGAGGTCGAACGGTTCCACGCCCCGCAGCCGATGATGGCGCAGCAGGTGGCGCACGTGGCGACGACGCACCGCCGCTGAGCCGATCCCGCTGTCGGTTCGTCCGTGGGGTCGCCTCCCCGGTGGGCGGCCCCACACTGCTCCTCCCACCCCGGCCGGTGCGACGATGATCCGGTGTTGCGCCATGTCACGGCCACGCGGTACGTCACACCGCTGCGCGAGGGTGGATCCCTCCCCGGCCTGATGGAGGCCGACGACCTCGGCACCTACGTCGTCAAGTACACCGGCGCGGGACAGGGCCGGAAGGTGCTCGTCGCGGAGATCGTCGCCGGCGAGCTCGCCCGAGGTCTGGACCTTCCCGTGCCGGAGCTGGTCACGGTGCAGCTCGACCCCGCGCTCGGCGTCTCCGAACCCGACCACGAGGTGCAGGAACTCCTGCGCGCGAGCCCCGGCCTCAACCTCGGGATCGACTTCCTGCCCGGGGCGCTCGACCTGGACCCGCAGGCCTTCCCGGTCGACCCCGCCTTCGCCGGCCGCGTGCTGTGGTTCGACGCCCTGGTCGGCAACGTCGACCGCTCGTGGCGCAACACGAACATGCTCTTCTGGCACGGCAGCCCGTACCTGATCGACCACGGCGCCACGCTCACGTTCCAGCATGCGTGGTCGGGCGCCGCGGCGTGGGTGCAGCGCGCCTACGACGCGGCCGACCACGTGCTGCTCGGCTGCGCCCCGGACCTCGACGCCGCCGATGCCGCGTTCGCCCCGCGGATCACGCCGGAGCTCGTGGGCGCCGCGGCCGAGGCCGTGCCCGATGAGTGGCTCGCAGGCGAGGTGGGGTTCGCCGACCCCGCCGAGGTGCGCGCGGCGTTCGTCACTCAGCTCGTGGCCCGCCGCGACGCCCGGGAGGCCTGGCTGCCCGGCGTCCGCGCCGCGGCGGACGACCGTGCCGCCGCCGGTGGCCCGCCCGCCACCCGCGGGCCCGGCACCCCGTTCTGGACCACCCGATGAGCGCGCAGGAGCGGCACCCGTTCGAGTACGCGGTGCTGCGCGTCGTGCCGCGGATCGAGCGCGGGGAGGCGTTCAACGCGGGCGTCGTGCTCTACAGCCGCCCGCTGGACTTCCTCGGCGCCCGCGTCCAGCTCGACGTCGCGCGCCTGCACGCGCTCGACCCCGCCGCCGACCCGGCCGTGATCACCGCCGCGCTCGAGTCCGTGCGGTCGCACTGCGAGCACGAGCGGGTGGAGGCCCGGCACGCCGGTCCCGCGGGTCGCGAGGACCGCGGCAGGCGCTTCCGCAGGCTGACGGCACCGCGCAGCACGATCGTGCAGGCCGGGCCCGTGCACACCGGGCTCACCACCGACCCGGAGGCGGAGCTGGAGCACCTGTTCACCGCGCTGGTGCTGCCGTTGCGCCAGTAGGCTGAACGGGCCATGAACGACGCCGTTGCGCCCGGGCCCCTCACCGACTGGTTGCGCCGCGAGGTGCCGCAGGTGGCCGTCGGCACCGCGCCGGTGACCGTCGACGCGGTCTCCGGAGGCCACTCCAACCTCACCTACCGGATCACCGACGCCGCCGGTCGCCGGTACGCGCTCCGCCGCCCGCCCACCGGGATGGTGCTCGCCACCGCCCACGACATGGGCCGCGAGTGGCGTTTCATCAGCGCGCTCGCCCCCACCGCGGTGCCGGTGCCTCCGCCGGTCGCGTTCTGCGCCGATCCGGACGTGATCGGTGCCGAGTTCTACCTCACCGAGTTCGTCGACGGCGACGTCCTGGGCGACGAGGCGTCCGGGCTGCTGCTCGCACCGCAGGCCCGGGCCACGGCCGGCGTGGACCTGATCGACGTGCTGGCCGACCTGCACGCCGTCGACCCCGACGCCGTCGGGCTCACCGACCTGCGCCGCCCCGGCCGCTACCTGGAACGCCAGCTGCGCCGCTGGCACCGGCAGGTGCACGAGTCCGCCGTCGAGGACCTGACGGCCGTCGACGCCGCGCACGCCCGGCTGGTGGAACGCGCCGCCGTCCTCGCGCCGTCGGAGCCGTGCATCGCGCACGGCGACTTCCGGCCGGGCAACCTCGCCTTCGGCCCCGACGGTCGTGTCCGCGCGGTGTTCGACTGGGAACTCGCCGCCATCGGCGACCCCCTCGCCGACCTGGGCTGGCTGATCGCGTCCTGGGGCAAACCGGGCGACGACGTGCCGCCCACGATCCCCGGCCCCAGCCTCGTGGAGGGCTACCCGGACCGGGCGGAGCTCGTCGCGCGCTACGCCGAGCGGTCCGGCCGCGACCTCGCCGCGCTGCAGCACGAGCTCGACGTCTACGTCGCGTTCGCGCGCTGGCGCTCGGCCTGCATCGGCGCGGGCGTCTACTCGCGCTACGCGGCCGGCGTGATGGGCGGTCGTGCCGAGGCCGACGGCGGTGCCGCCCGGCTCGCGTCCCTGCAGGCCCAGGCCGAGGCCGCGCTCGCCGCCCTCGAGAGCTGACCGCGGGATTTTCGCGGCCCCGGACGCGAAACTCACCCCGCCAAACGCGAGACTCGCCGGGTAAAGGCCACCCCTCCTCCCCGCGAGTCTCCCGTTTTGCGGTCCGAGTTTCGCGGCCTCAGGCGCCGACGGTGGCGGGGGAGAGACGCACCGGCATCGTCGCGTAACCGCGCAGCACCCGCGTCGGACGGCGGCGCGGAGTGCCCGCGAGCGTCAGGTCGGGGAACCGGTCGAAGAGGGCCCGCAGCCCGACCTCGCCCTCCATCCGCGCGAGCGCGGCCCCGAGGCAGAAGTGCGCGCCGCTGGAGAAGGAGAGGTGGTCGCCCGCGTTGGCGCGGGTGACGTCGAACCGGTCGGGGTCGGTGAAGACGGCCGGGTCGCGGTTGGCAGCACCGAGCATCACGACGATGACCCGGTCCTTGCGGAAGCGCTCGCCCGCGACCTCGGTGTCGCGGTGCGCCACGCGGCCGGTGCGCTGGACGGGGGAGTCGACGCGCAGGATCTCGTCGACCGCGCGGGGCCAGTGCTGTGGTTCGGCGCGCAGCAGGGCGAGCTGGTCGGGGTGGGCGGTGAGCAGCCCGACGCCGTTGCCGATGAGGTTCACCGTGGTCTCGAATCCGGCGGCGAGCAGCAGCATCGCGATGCTGGTGAGCTCGTCCTCGGTGAGCCGCTCCCCGTCGTCGTGCGCGTGCACGAGCGCGGAGAGGATGTTGTCGCCGGGATGGCGGCGCACGTGGGCGAAGTGGCCCTCCATCCACTCCTGCAGCGCCTTGATGTCGCGCTCCGAGCGGCGGAACTGCGCCCAGGTGAGGCCTGCGTCGAGCGAGAGGGCCGCGCCCTCACCCCAGTGCAGGAACTGGCGGCGCATCTCGAGGGGTGCCCCGAGCATCTCGGCGATGACGGTGGCGGGCAGCAGGCTCGCGTAGTCCTCGATCAGATCGGCCGACGACCCCTTCGCGGCCATGCCGTCGAGCAGCTCGGTGGCGATCTCCTCGGTGCGCGACCGCAGCGCGGCCACCGCCTTGGCACTGAACGCCCTGGTGACGAGCTTGCGGTAGCGGGTGTGGTCCGGCGGGTCGGTGGCCAGCATCGACGGCGGCTCCACCGGTCCGAGTGGGCCGCGACCGCCGGCGGCCACCGCGAGCCGCAGCGCCGCGGGGGCCTGCCCGCTGGGCCCGCCGACGACGCCGAAGTCGGGACTGCGCAGGATCGCGGTGGCGAGGTCGTGGTGGGCGGTGTTGAGCACGATCCCGTTGTCGACCACCCGGCCCGCGGCGCGGACGGCGGCGTAGTGCGGGAACGGATCGGCGATGACGTCGGCGTCGAACATGAGCCGGGCGGTGATGTCGCCTTCCCGCTCGCGCTTCTCGAGGGCCCGGCGCACCATTCCGTGTCGCAGGCCCCACCGGATCGCCCGTCGCACCTCCGCAACCGCGCCCATCGCGTCCTCCCCGCTCGCCCCGGACCGAAGTTACCGCCGGTAAGTCGGTCTTGGCCACCCGCCGCCGGGGGAGTCCGGTACGACTGTGGGGTGACCGACCCGAGGCTCATGGCCGTCAGCGACCTGCACGTGCGCTACCCCGACAACCGGGCCGTCGTCGAATCCCTCCGCCCCTCCGGCGAGCACGACTGGCTGATCGTGGCCGGTGACGTCGCCGAGCAGGTCGAGGACGTCACGTGGGCGCTGGGCGTGCTGCGTGAGCGGTTCGCCCGCGTCGTGTGGGTGCCGGGCAACCACGAGCTGTGGACGCGGGCCAAGGACCCCGTGCAGCTGCGCGGGGTGGCGCGGTACCTGGCGCTCGTGCAGGCCTGCCGGGAGCTGGACGTGCTCACCCCGGAGGACCCGTTCCCGGTGTGGGACGGGCCGGGTGGCCCGGTCACCGTGGCGCCGCTCTTCGCGTTCTACGACTACTCGTTCCTCCCGGACGGCACGGCGAACGCGCAGGAGGGGCTGGCGGCCGCCTACGCGGCGGGCGTGGTGTGCACCGACGAGCACGTGCTGCACCCCGACCCTTACCCGGACCGCGCGGCGTGGTGCGCCGCCCGCATCGAGGAGTCCGAGCGCAGGCTCGACGCCTGCGACCCGGACCTGCCCACCGTGCTCGTCAACCACTGGCCGCTGACCCGCCACCCCACGGACGTCCTGCGCTACCCCGAGTTCGCGCTCTGGTGCGGCACCACCCGCACGGCCGATTGGCACGTGCGCTACCGCGCCGCCGCGGTGGTCTACGGGCACCTGCACATCCCGCGCGTCACCTGGGAGGACGGGGTGCGCTTCGTCGAGGCGTCGCTGGGCTACCCGCGCGAGTGGCGGCCCCGCGACGCCCGCAACGGCACGGTGGTCACGGAGCTGCTCCCGCGTCAGGTGCTGCCCGCCCCCTGAACTCAGGCGCGCCCGCGGCCGCCGTAGCGGCGGCGGAACTTCTCGACCTGCCCGGCCGAGTCGAGCACGCGCTGCGCGCCCGTCCAGAACGGGTGGGAGTAGGCGGTGATGTCCACCCGGACCAGCGGGTAGGTGTGGCCGTCCTCCCAGTCGATCGTCTCGGTCGATGTGGCCGTGGAGCGGGTGAGGAACGCCTGGCCCGTGGAGCGGTCCTGGTAGACGACGGGACCGTAGGCGGGGTGGATGTCGGTGCGCACGGCGACCTCCTGGATCGGATCTGTTTGCCGGACGCCACCGTAAACGACAATGATTGTCGTTATGTTCCGGCGTGGTCGACCTGTGCCCCGCTCGTCGCGCTCTTCGCCCAGGCGGCGGAGCGGCCGATCCGGCACACGGCGGATCGGCCGACCTGGTGGGGACCGCCGACGGCGTGGCCCGCGCCGCCGGGCGACTGCGGCGCCCGACCGTCGGCGTGCGGCAGAACGAGTGTTGAAGGATGCACGCCCGTGACGCGTTCTCCACTCTCCCGTTACGTCTCCGGGCCCGTGCTGCTCCTCGCCCTGCTCGGCTCCGTCGCCTGCGGTGCGTCGGAGCCGGCTGCGCCACCGGCGCCGGAGGCGGCCGCGTCGGCGGCGCCCGAGGCGCAGGGTGGTCACGGTTCGGGTGGCCACGGCTCAGGGGCCCAGGGTGGTCATGGTGGCCACGGTTCCCCCGATGTCGCGGCGCCCGTGCTGTACGCCGTGCAGACAGCCCCGCTCGGCGTCGTCCTGACCGACGGCTCCGGGCACCTGATCTACCGGTCCGACGCCGACAGTGCCGACCCGCCCACCTCCGCCTGCACCGACGCGTGCGCCCAGACCTGGATCCCGGTCACCGCGCCGCCGGGCGAGGAGCTCGACCTGGCGGGCGTGAAGGACGAGCTGGTCGGGCGCGTCCAGCGGCCGGACGGCGCCACCCAGCTGACGCTCGCCGGCTGGCCGCTGTACCGCAACCGCGACGACGACGGCATGCTGACGACCAGCGGGCAGCACGGCGCCGAGGGGACCTGGTTCGTGGTGACCCCGAAGGGGGAGAAGGCCACGCCCTGAGGCGCGCCCGCGTCACGGCCGCCGGGTCAGCTCAGCGGCGGCCTCGAGGGCGATGTCGACGGCCCGGGTCGCGAGTGGGGACCGGGTGCGTGCGGCCGGCCAGTGCAGGCGCACCTCGCGGCTGGGTGCGGGCCGCAGCTCGTGGATGCCGACCCGGTCGTCGGAGGAGGCGCCGGACCCGCGGAGGGCGAGCCACGGCAGCACCGCCGAGCCGATGCCGGCCCGCACCATGGACAGGATGGTGTCGTGGCCCGCGGTGCGGAAGACGATCCGCGGCCGCGCGCCGTGGTCGGCGAGCACCCGCTCCAGCCATCTCTGGTGGTAGGTGGGTGGCCACGCCACCAGTGGAGCCCTGTCGAGCAGCGCCACCGGTACCGGGCCGTCGGGGAACGTGCCGGCGGCGGCCACCAAGAGGTACGGCTCGTCGAGCAGCGTGACGTGCTCGACGTCGCCGGCGATCCGGCCGTCGTGGAACAGCAGGTCGAGGTCCCCGATCGCGGGATCCTCCGGTTCCACCTCGGTGAGCCGGATGTCGCATCCGGGGTGCTCGTCGAGCAGCCTGCGCACGACGGCCGGCAGGATCAGGGTGGACACGCTCTGGAACGTGCCGATGTCGATCCGGCCGTGACCCGCGTTGAAGCGCTCGACGGCGTCGGCGAGCGCCGCCGACCCCGCCAGCAGTTCGCGGCCGTGGCGCAGGACCACCTCGCCCAGCGGAGTGAGCCGCACCGGACGAGGACCGCCCGGTCGGTCGAAGACCGCGCCGCCGACGGCCCGCTCCAGCACGGCGATCTGCTGGCTCACCGACGACTGCGTGTAGCGCAGCCGGGAGGCCGCCCGCCCGAACGTGCCCTCCTCGGCGATGGCAGCCATGGTCCGCAGGTGGCGCAGCTCGACATCCGCCATGCACGGACCATAGCCCCAGACGATTGACTCAAGCGGAAATCATCGCTTTTGCTCATGCTCCGCCGGTCATAGCGTCATCGAGCGCAGGCACCCGAACCCCTGGAAGGAAGCTCAGATGACCACGATGACCGACGCCGAGTGGCGCTCCTTCGTCACAGCGGGAGCCAGGCTGGCCCACGTGGCCCTCGCCCGCGCCGACGGGCGGCCCCACGTCACCCCGGTCTGCTTCGTCCTCGACGGTGACGAGCTCGCCTTCGCCCTGTCGCCGGGCAGCGTCAAGGGAAAGAGCCTCGCCCGGGACGGGCGCATCGCGCTCTGCGTGAGCGACGACCGGCAGCCCTACAGCTTCGTGACGATCGAAGGGCGCGCACGGACCTCCGCCGAGCCGGACGAGGTCGCGCGCGTCGGCGCGGGCATCGCCGGCCGCTACTACCCGTCGCAGCCCGCGGCCGCCGTCGCGGAGGGGTTCGTGCAGGAGGGATTCACCGCGGTGCGCATCAGCATCAGCAAGGTGATCGCCCGGTCCGGACTCGGTTGAGCAGCCCGGCAGCGGTGCGGACGGGCTAGGGAGTGTCTGGTGGATCATGGAAGCCAGGTGAGCAGGGCTGCGAGGTGGAGCGCTCCGAGGTAGTTGCGGGCGTGCCGGTCATAGCGGGTGGCCAGTCCTCGCCAGTGTTTGAGCTGGCAG